>NZ_CAAAFR010000152.1:40396-68553 GCF_900634745.1 Protofrankia symbiont of Coriaria ruscifolia | reverse complement strand
CTCCTGTTCGTGTAGTTGGAATCTCCCTCGTTCACGAGGGGGAGGACGTCAACTGCGTCGTGCTGGTCTGGGCCATCAGCCTTCTCCTGTCGGTTCACCGGCACGACGACGGTAACGACTTTCCAACCAGACTGGTAGAGATATGAGGCCGGCAGTCCGCCGGCGACCGACTGGACATCCACGTCAGTCGTGTTGCTGCAGTCGCGTCGCCGCCCGGCGATCGGTTGACTCACGTCCGTCGCACCCGAATGTAACCGGCCGAGTTACGTTTACCCCTCGGCGGTTATATTTGCGTGATGCATGTCGCTGAGCAGCGCCCCTTCTCCGTCCGCTTCGGTTGGGGCGCGGAGGATCTGGCCGTTCTGGCACGGGCAAGCGATGTCATCGTCATTGTCGACGTTCTGCGTTTCACCACAGCGGTAGCCGTCGCGACGGCCCGAGGTGCTCACGTGTTGCCCTTTCGGTGGCGCGACGCCAGCGCCCCGCGGTTCGCCGTGGAGCAGGGGGCGGTTCTCGCCGGTCTGCGCGAGGATCCGGCCACGCCGTGGTCGCTGTCCCCGACCGACCTCGCTGGCATCCCGGCCGGCACACGCCTGGTCCTGCCATCACCGAACGGCGCCGCGCTGTCGGCCGCGGCGATCGAGCTCGGGACGACGGTGGTCGCCGGATGCCTGCGTAACGCGGCGGCGGTAGGCGCTCTGCTGGCCGCCGAGGTCGCGGCAGGTCATCGCGTAGCGGTGATCGCGGCGGGAGAACGGTGGCCGGACCCGGCGGGAATCCCACACGCCGGTCCGCTGCGCCCGGTTGTCGAAGACCTGCTCGGCGCCGGCGCCGTCATCGCCAGGACCGTCGACGCGGGCGTCCTGACCAGGGTACCGATCTCCCCGGAGGCTCGTGCCGCCATGGCCGCCTTCCGTGCGGCTGAACCCGACCTGCACGACGAGCTGCGTGGGTCCGTGTCCGGGCGGGAGCTACTGGCCCTGGGCTGGGACGACGACGTCGCGTCCGCCGCGCGACTCGACGTCGACCCGGTTGTCCCAACCTTGCACGACGGTGCGTTTACCGCCCTTCAGTGCGCGACCGGTCCGATCCGCTGAACAGCGTCCGGGCAGGGCGCCCTGTTCACCCCTGCACAAGGAGCAGCCTGTCCATCTTCGAACTCTTCCGATCGGCCAGCTGGACACTGGATCGATGGGAAGTGATGTGGAGACCGGCCTTCAAAGAGCCGGCGGCTGGAGACCGGGTGCGGCCTCACACCGGATCGGACGGCGTCACGGCGCCCACGATCTGATCATCGCGGCCCATGCGGCTGAGACCGAAAAGATCATCTTCGGTCGTGACGCCAAGGCACGCTTTGCGGATCTTCCGGGTGTCCTCGCGACGTAACCGTAGGCGTCCGTCGCGGTCCCGGGAAAGTCCCACGGTCGGCGAGCAGACCTGCCGGGCTTTCCGTTACGGTCCAGTCGTCAATCTGCCTTCACTTCGCGCCACTTCCGAGCACGCTCGGTGCCATGGCTGTCATGCCGTTCACCATGCCGTTCACCATGCCGTTCACCGATGCGCGCAACCACCTCTCGGAGCTCATCGACGAGGTCCAGCGGACGCACGAGCGCGTGGAGATCACCCGCCACGGCCATGCTGTGGCGGTCCTCATCTCTCCCGACGACCTGGCCGCGTTGGAGGAGACGCTGGAGGTGCTGGCGAGCCGGGAGACGATGCGGCAGCTTGCGGAGTCCCGCGATGCGGTCGATGCCGGCGACGTGCTCGATGCCGAGGATCTCGCCGCGCTCATGGCGAAACGGGCCCGGGGCGCAAAGCGGCCTCCCGCGACGTGAGTCGCCACGTGAGCGAGGCCGGCGAGCCATTCGATCTTCGGATCACCAGTCCCGCGGCACACGCTCTCGCTGGCCGGTTGCCCGAGAAGATCGCGGCAGCCGTCCACGAGCTCATCACGACCACGCTCCTGGAAAACCCTCACCGGCTCGGCAAACGTCTCCTCCCGCCGTACGAGGGCACCTGGTCCGCCCGGCGCGGCAGCTACCGGGTGCTGCACGAGATCGACGAGAAGAACCGGATCGTGACCGTCACCGCCGTCGAGCACCGGTCCGACGCATACCGCTCACACTGACCGACAGGCCGACCGGGAAAGCGTGGACGGGCCACGGACACACAGCAGCCCGGGCTGCACCGCGGGACGCCTTCAATCCCTCACCGCATGAGCCTGTTGGCTTCCTGCGACCTCGTGCCGCACGCCGTCCCGGAATCTGAACAGGAACGTCAGGCCGACTGCGATCCCATCACCACGGTCACGAGGTTCACTGTGGAGCGGCTCCCACCCAGGCTCCAGAAACCTATGTTTGAGGCGGCCCGTGACGCCTCCATCTCGGCCTACCCGGCCACAGGGTGGTCTCGCTGTGACGCGGTGCCCCGACCGGTCGAGGAGTCGATTCGGCCTGTCACAGGGGTACCTCGCCGGGCCGTCCGCGGTGACGAAGGCTTGCCGTTCACGGTGACGGGGGCTTGGCCGGCGTGCCTTCCGCGGACAGGACGCCTCACCTCTTGGGGCTCTGGCGTGATGCCGGACGGGTAGCTGGGATACGCTCCTGCCGCAGCATCTACAGCTTGTCGAAGAGCCCTGTGCCGACCGGGTTGGTTCGCTCGGATCGGCGCATTCGTGGGAGGCAGGACCTGGTGACTCGATCCTTCGGCCGATCTCGGCCGTTGCCCGCCGATGTCGAGGAAGCGACTGCCTCCGACGCTGCCTGGGCGGGAAGCACGAACCGCGCGAGAGGTGCTGATCGCTACCGTTCGCGGCGGCGCGGCCTGGGCTTGGCGGCCGGCTTCGCGCTGCTCGTCATCACTGTGACCGGATGTGATGTTCCCAACTTCGGGTTCCCTGACGGGGTGACGGATCAGACTCCACGCATCCTGAACCTGTGGCAGGGCTCCTCGATCGCGGCGCTCGCCGTGGGTGTGTTCACCTGGGGCCTGATCTTCTACGCGATCATCGTGTTCCGGAAGAGGTCGGACGAGCTGCCGCGGCAGGTCCGGTACAACCTGCCGGTCGAGATCCTCTACACCGTCGTGCCCCTGGTCATCGTGGCGGGGCTGTTCTACTACACGGCCCGGGACGAGATCGAGGTCAACAAGCTTCCGTCCGATCCGGACGTCACCATCAACGTGATCGGTTTCCGCTGGAACTGGCAGTTCCGCTATCTCGACACAGGCCAGAACGGCACGGTCCCGATAGAGGTCACTGGCAAGCCCGGGGAGCCGGCCGTCCTGGTACTCCCGCAGGGCCGGACGATCCGCTTCGTGGAAACCTCGCCGGATGTGATCCACTCCTTCTGGGTGCCCGAGTTCCTGTTCAAGCGGGATGTGGTCCCCGGCCGGGTCAACCAGTTCCAGCTCACGATCACCAAGACCGGTACCTTCGTGGGTCGCTGCGCGGAGCTGTGCGGGGTCGACCACGACCGGATGAACTTCTCCGTCAAGGTGATCCCGGGTGACGAGTACGACCGGTTCATCGCCGAACGGACTCGCTCGGCCACGGTGACCGCGGCCGGGGCGAGCACGCAGACATCCGCCGGAACGAACACTCCCGGGAGCGGACAGTGACACTGGTGCATGAGCCGCCGGCCGGCCACGTCGAGGATCTCCACACCAAGCCGCGAACCAACCTGCTCGGGTACCTGCGGACGACGTCCCACAAGGACATCGCCGTGATGTACGGCGTCACTGCCTTCGGGTTCTTCCTCTTCGCCGGGATCATGGCCGAGCTGATGCGGATCGAGCTTGCCCGGCCCGGTCTGCAGTACCTGTCGAACGAGCAGTTCAACCAGCTGTTCACGATGCACGGCACGCTGATGCTGCTGATGTTCGCCACACCGATGGCGTTCGCGTTCGCGAACTTCCTGGTGCCGCTGCAGATCGGCTCGCCGGACGTGGCGTTCCCCCGACTCAACGCGATGTCCTACTGGTTCTTCCTGTTCGGAAGTCTGACGGTCGTCACGGGGTTCCTGACCCCGAACGGCGCGGCGGACTTCGGCTGGTTCGCCTATGCGCCGTTGAACAACTCGGTCTATTCGCCGGGGTCCGGCGCAGACCTGTGGATTCTCGGCCTGGTGGTGTCGGGTCTCGGCACGATCCTCGGCGCGGTCAATATGATCACGACCATTCTCTGCCTGCGGGCGCCGGGAATGACGATGTTCCGGCTGCCCATCTTCTGCTGGAACTTCCTGATCACCTCGATCCTGGTGCTGGTCGCCTTCCCGGTCCTCACCGGCGCGCTACTGGCTCTCGAAGCGGACCGCCGGCTGGGCGCGCATGTGTTCGACGCGGCCAGCGGTGGGGCGATCCTGTGGCAGCACCTGTTCTGGTTCTTCGGCCATCCCGAGGTCTACATCATCGCCCTGCCGTTCTTCGGCATCATCAGCGAGGTCCTGCCGGTCTTCTCCCGCAAACCGCTGTTCGGGTACAAGGGGCTGGTTTTCGCGACGATCGGCATCGGCGCGCTGTCGGTGGCGGTGTGGGCGCACCACATGTTCGCCACCGGGGCCGTCCTGCTGCCCTTCTTCGCTTTCCTCTCCTTCCTGATCGCGGTGCCGACCGGCATGAAGTACTTCAACTGGATCGGCACCATATGGCGAGGACAGATCACGTTCGAGACGCCGATGCTGTTCGCACTGGGCTTCCTCGTGACGTTCCTCTTCGGTGGTCTGACCGGCGTGCTCCTGGCCAGCCCGCCGATCGACTTCCATGTCAGCGACAGCTACTTCGTGGTCGCGCACTTCCACTACGTTGTTTTCGGCTCGGTCGTCTTCGCCGCGTACGCCGGGATCTACTTCTGGTTCCCGAAGGTCACCGGACGCCTGCTCGACGAAAAACTTGGCAGAATTCACTTCTGGACGCTGTTCTTCGGCTTCCACCTGACCTTCCTGATCCAGCACTGGCTCGGTGTGAAGGGCATGCCGCGGCGGGTCGCCGACTACTCGGCCACCGACGGTTTCACCACCTACAACACGATCTCCACGGCCGGTGCCCTCCTGCTGGCCACGTCGACGCTGCCATTCATGTACAACGTCTGGCGTTCGTACAAGAAGGGCGAGCTCGCGGTCGTGGACGACCCGTGGGGTTATGGAAACTCCCTGGAATGGGCGACGTCCTGCCCGCCGCCCCGCCACAACTTCCGCTCGCTGCCGCGTATCCGGTCGGAACGGCCAGCCTTCGACCTGCATTATCCGCAGGCGGCGGGCAGAGTCGACTACCACGCCACACCTGAAATCAGATAGCCGGCCGAAGGCCGGAAGGAGCCTGGCCGAAGGCGGCGCAATCATCTTTGTGCGCCGCCGGAGGCCACAGGAGACACAGCGGCCGAAGGCGGCGCAATGATCCTTATGCGTCGCCGAGGGCCCGGAGAGAGTCCAGGGAGGAGCAGTAGCCATGAAGATCGAGGGCGTAGTCTTCCTCGTGTTCACGATTTTCTGCGCGGTGGTCGACGTGGTCTACTGGTTCACGTCGCAGGATCCGACCGGTACCGTCGCGCTGGCGCTGTGCGGCAGTCTCGGTCTTCTGGTCGGCGGGTATCTGCTGTTCACCGCCCGCCGGATCGGGGCGCGGCCGCAGGACCTTCCCGACGCCGAGGTCGCCGACGGAGCCGGGGAACTCGGGCACTTCACGCCGGGCAGCTATTACCCGTTCTTCATCGCCATCAGTGCAAGCCTGGTCGTCTTCGGCATCATCTTCGGGGTTTGGCTCGGTCTCATAGGCGGGATCATGACGTTGTTCTTCGTCGTGTGCCTGCTGTTTGAGAACCTGTGGCACCCACCTGTCCCCGAGGACTGATCTGCCGTACGCGGCTGGTACTACCCCGCGCATTCCCCCGCCCGTCCGGATAAGCAACCGCTTGGCCCGGACGGACGGGAACTCCCGGGCCGGGCCCGGGAGAAGGCAAGCCGTCCTGCCCTCTCCTCTGGCTGTCCTGGCCGCCCGTACACGGACTGACGACAAAACCGGATACCGGCAACCGGGTATTACTGGTCCGGTTAGACCAGTACCGGTCCGGACGTCAGACCCCGGTGGGCACGGCGGCAGCCTGACTCACCTTGACCCACCGCCGCAGCGCGGCTTCGGCTGCGCCGGAATCCAGCGACCATGTGGCTCGGGCAAGCTGGCGCTGTATCTGTTCACTCACCGGAGCGGCGGTCGGCCCGGTTGAGGCGACCAGAGCGGCCGCGGCGGCGAGCAGGACGGCGTCGCGCACCAGCCCGGGACGTCCGGTCAGCAACGCGCGGGTCACCTCGGCGTTGTGGACGGCGTCACCGCCGTGCAGCTGTGCCGGGTCGCCGGGGTGGATGCCGACCGTTCGCGGGTCGAAGGTCTCCTGCCGGACCGCGCCGTCGGCGACGACCCACACCGTCGAGGTGGTCGTCGGCGTGAGCTCGTCAAGGCCGTCGTCGCCCCGGAACACCAGCCCCCGGGTTCCGCGCGCGGCGAGCACACCCGCGACGACCGGGGCCAGACGCGGGTCGGCGACCCCGAGGGCCTGGGAGGCGGGGCGCCCCGGGTTGGTCAGCGGCCCGAGGATGTTGAAGAAGGTGGGCACGCCGAGCTCGCTGCGTGTCCTGGCCGCATGCCGCATGGCCGGATGGAAGATCGGCGCGAAGCAGAAGGCCGCCCCGGCCTGGGTCAGGCAGGTGCCGACAGCGACTGGTGGCAGGTCGATGACGACGCCGAGTTCCTCCAGCAGGTCGGCTGTTCCGCACAGCGACGATGCGGCCCGGTTCCCATGTTTGATCACGGGGACGCCGGATCCGGCGACGACGAGGGCCGCCATGGTCGATACGTTCACCGAATGCGACTGGTCTCCGCCGGTGCCGCAGGTGTCCACCGCGCGCTCACGAACGTCGTCGGAGACCTCCAGCGGCGCGCCGTAGTCGAGCATCGCCCGGACCAGGCCGCCGACTTCCTCGGGGGTCTCGCCCTTGGCCCGCAGAGCCACCGCGAAGCCGGCGATCTGGGCCGGCGATGCCTCGCCGGACATGACCTGCTTCATCGCCCACACGGTGTCCTCGGCGCCGAGTGAGTCCCCTCGCAGGAGCACCGTGAGAAGCTTGGCCCAGCTCGTGCGGCCGAGGGGCTCGGGCACGGCCCGCTGGTCACTGTCCGCACCTGTCCGTGTGGCCGTCATCCCTGTCATCCCCGTTGTCGTCATCTCACCCGGTTGTTCCCGCGGTCCTCGGACCCGCCCCGTGCGGGTTCCGGTATACCGGGCGGGTTGTGGTCAGGGGCTGGTGCTCCCGGCCTGGAGGTCCAGGTCCCGGGTCACTACCGGGAGGACTCACTACTGGGAGGATTGTGCCCGAGGCACGAGCGCGCGACGTCTGCGCAGCAGTGCGACAACGACCTCGGCGAGTTCGGCGGGGTCGACCGGATGGGTGACCACCGCGTCCGCCAGCGACCAGCTCGCAAGCCAGCGGTCATCCCGGCGTGTTATGAGGAGGACCGTGGGCGGGCAGTCGGGGATCTCGTTCTTGATCTGCCGGGACAGGCCCATGCCACCGCTGGGGGCGGCCTCGGCGTCCAGGATGCAGATGTCGGCTTCCCCGTGGTCGACCGCATCGATCACGGACGGACCGTCCGCCACGTCCAGGAACTCCAGGAGGCCGAGCTCGCGGTCGGGAAGCGGGCCGACGGCGAGCTTCACCCGCTCCCGGACGTCGGGCTTGTCCGCATACACCAGAACGGTACTCATGCGACCGCAAGCCTTTCACTCGAAGTGGCCGTTAGAAGGATGGCGCCCGAGGAGAGCATCAGCGAACCACGCACCGCTACCGGATCGGTGAGTGCCCATGGTGAACCCGCCCGCAGGGTATCCGATCGTGCCGACAGCGTGCGCTGGCAGGTGAGGTCCGCGGCCGGTCCGTCCGGTCTCCCGGTACTGTGCCGTCGGGATATCGGGGTGATGCCGATGTGTCATCGGGTGGTCCACTGGGTCGGGCCCGGAGAGCTTGCGAGATCGGTATCTCCTGCTAGATAATGAGACTCGTTCTCAAGGGTGCGAGTCGTAACGGACTGGTCGCATACAGTTGACCAGGGTGGGTGAAAGTACTAACCACATCGGACGTGACATGGACGGTCAGCAGGATCTCCGCCTCACCCCCCAGCGCCGAGCGGTGCTGGAGGTGCTCCGAGCCGCCCACAGTCATCCAACAGCGGCAGAAGTGTATGATCGCGTCCGGCAAGTTGCGCCGGGTATCGGCGCCGCCACCGTCTACCGGTCTCTGGGACTGCTCGTCCAGGCCGGGCACGCCCTCGAACTGAGCCTCGGCAACGGTACCGCCGCCCGGTATGACGGGAACACCAGGCGTCACGACCATCTGGTCTGTGACCGCTGTGGACAAGCTGTGGACATCGATCTGCCAAGCCCGGTGGAGATGGTGGACGAGCTCGCGCGCAGCACCGGCTTTGCGATCACAGGTTACGACCTGCAGTTCCGTGGCCTGTGTCCGTCCTGTCGAACGGGCAGCTGAATACCGGCGGCCGCTGTGCAGCCGGTGCTCCCTCCCGACGCTTTCCGCATCGACTCTCCGAACCGGCCGCCCAAGCAGTCGTCTCATCGGAGGCGACCACACCTGAAGGACGTCGCCCCTGACCAGGGGTGACCACACCCGAAGAATGGAGCACCGCATGCCGCAGCTTGACGGCACGAAGACGCACGAGAACCTCAAGGAGGCGTTCGCCGGTGAGAGTCAGGCGAATCGCCGCTACCTGTACTTCGCCCGCCGAGCCGACATCGAGGGTCTGACCGACGCCAGCGCCCTCTTCCGCGACACCGCGGAGGGTGAGACCGGCCACGCTTTCGGTCACCTGGACTACCTCGCCGAGGTCGGCGACCCGGCAACCGGGGAGCCGGTGGGTAGCACCGCCAAGAACCTCGCCAGCGCCGTGGCGGGGGAGACCTACGAGTTCACCGCGATGTACCCGGGCTTCGCCAAGACCGCGCGTGAGGAGGGCTTCGAGGAGATCGCCGACTGGTTCTCCACCCTCGCGCGGGCCGAGAAGACCCACGCCGGGCGCTTCCAGCGGGCGCTGGACACGGTTGTCGCAGACGAGAAGGCCGAGCAGCAGGCCTGACCGGTTCGGTAACGACCGGGCGGGGCCGTCTGTAGGTGACGCAGTACTGGGCCGGGGTGGACGCATGTGTCGCGTCCACCCCGACCGTGACACCTCGTCGGTCCGTACCCGGCGGCCGGCTCCATGACCGCTTCATGATCTAATAGGTGCTGGCATGACGTTCGGCGCACCGCCGTATGCCTCCGAGGATCGCCAGGGAGTCCCACGATGGCGCTTAATGTCGCTGACATCATCACTGACCCCGAGGTTTACTCCGCCCAACGGCCGGGTGCGCGCACCCGCATCCTTTCCGTCCGGGCGGAGCGCCGGATCCGGGTCGGCGACATGCTCCTGTTCGAATTCGAGAACACCCAGACCCTGCACTACCAGGTGCAAGAGATGGTTTACACCGAGAGATTGCGCGACTCCTCGGACGTCGCTCACGAGATCGACATCTATGCCCGCCTGCTGCCCTCCAGTCACACGCTGACCGCCACCGTGTTCATCGAGCTCGACGTTCTGGAGACCGTGCGCTTGGAGCTGGAGCGACTGGCCGGAGTGCAGCGCAGCATCCGCCTGGAGGTCGACGGCATACCGGTGCCGGCCGAGGAGATCCCCGGTCCTGACGAGGATCCGGACGTGTTGAGCCCGACCGTGTCCGTGCATATGGTGCGGTTCACTCTCAGCGACGCTGCCAGGGATGCCTTCCGGGACCCGGCCGTCCCGGTCGAGCTGGTGGTTGACCATCCCGCGTACAACGAGGCGACACCGATCACCGGTGCGACCAGGACGTCCCTGATCGCGGACCTCGCGCTACGCGGTTAGCCACGCGGCTGGGGCGGGGTCGCCGGCAGCGGGGGATCGGCTCCTCGGCCCTGGCCCGCGCCCCGAGCTCGGTTACGGATGGTCGCGGGCTGCTGCGGGGAGGGTGTGTCGTTCGCCGCGAGCCGGGCAAGCCAGGCGTTGTAGGCTGCTTCCCGGGCGACCAGTTCGGCCTCCGGGTCGGGCTGGCGCTGGCGCTCCTGCTCTGTTTCCCGGTCCGCTTCCTGCTTCGTGCCGGTGGCGTCGGGCACGTCCCCGCGCACCTGGTCGGTGGCGGAGCCCCGCAACCGGTCCAGCCGGCGGTCCTCGCGGGCGGCCTCCCGCCCGTCCGCCCGCGACCACTGGACGAACAACGCGACGAACACCATGGCGCCGACCAGCTCACCGGCGGCCCACATCAGTCCGGCGCCGGTCTGCTGGTCGCTGAGCAGGCTGGACCCCCAGGTCCGGCCGAGCGCGGAGTACCAGTCCGCGGCGAAGACCTCGTTGGTCGTGAACATCGCCAGCGCCCACAACGCGTGCAGCGGGAACGTCACGAACAGCAGGATCAGCCGGCCCCAGTACGGCAGCCGTCCCGGGACGGGGTCGAGCCCGATGATCGGCCAGTAGAACAGGCAGCCGATGGCCAGGAAGTGCACGTGCAGAAGGGTGTGGAGCGCCGGGTGGCGCATCGACGTCTCGTAAAGACCGGTGAAGTACAGCCCGTACAGGCTTACGATGAACACGGCGAAGCCGACCAGCGGAAAGGTGAGTACCCGCGCCACCCGACTGTGCAGTACCTTCACCAGGAGCCGGCGGGAGCGCAGCGGCAGGGCACGTAGCGCGAGCGTCACCGGGGCGCCCAGCGCGAGCGGGATGGGCGCGACCGTGCCGAGCAGCATGTGCTGGACGGCGTGGGCGCTGAACAGGGCGGTGTCGTATGCGGCGATCCCGCCGACGAGCGCGTAGGTGACCACCAGCAGACCTGCCAGCCAGGAGGCCGTCCGCCACCGGTTCCAGGCGTCTCCGCGATCTGTGAGTCTGCTCACGCCGAACAGGTACAGCCCCGCCATGAGGGCGACCAGCAGCAGCGGGCCGGGTTCTGGCGAGACGTGCAGAAGCATCCGCCCGACGGTCGGTGGCGGCGGGAGTTGTCCCTGCCCGGACGATGCAAGCACGCTTCCCGCGCTTTGCGCGGCAAGGGCGCCGGGACTGGTCACAGGCCCTGTCACCTCACTCGGATCGGGGTTCGGCCGAACCCTCGACAGCTCGTAGTCCTACCGAATGTCGAACCTACGGTGGCGCCGGACGGATCGCGTGCCAGAATGACCGACGTGGCCTCCGCCCCCGTCCTTGAGAAGGCTCCGCCGCCGCACCCCACGGCCAACCGTCCCTCGATGGTTTCCGTGGGAACGATCGTGTGGCTGTCATCGGAGCTGATGTTCTTCGCGGCCCTGTTCGCGATGTACTACACGATCCGATCGGTCGACAGTGACAACTGGCCGCCGCTCACCGGCGTTCCCGCGGGGTCCGAAATCGGCCCGGTCCACCTGCACGTCGGTTTCGCGCTCGTCTTCACGACGATCCTGGTGCTGTCCAGCCTGACCTGCCAGCTCGGCGTGTTCGCCGCCGAACGCGGTGATGTCTACGGCCTGCGTCGCTGGTACGTCCTCACGCTGGTCATGGGTCTGGTGTTCGTCGGCGGCCAGGCATGGGAGTACTTCCGCGAGAACGAGTTCTCGATCTCGTCCCACTCCTATGGTTCCGTCTACTACCTCACGACCGGCTTCCACGGCCTGCACGTGATCGGTGGGCTTGTCGCCTTCGTGATCGTACTTGCCCGGTCGACCTACGGCAGGTTCACGCCCGAGAAGGCAACGTCCGCGATCGTGACGTCGTACTACTGGCACTTCGTCGACGTCGTCTGGATCGGCCTGTACGCGACCATCTACCTCCTCCAGTGAGCGACATGACTGCATCTACGGGCGCTGCCCGCGCATCCGTACGCCGGCGTCGGCGTTCCTCCGCAGTGGTCCTGCTGGTGGCGCTTGCGGCCACCGGCGTGTTGTGGACGGCGTTCGCCCCGCGCGGGACGGCCCAGGACACCGCGGAGACCAATGAGGCCGTCCGGGCGGGCCGGGCCCTCTACCTCCAGGGCTGCTCGAGCTGCCATGGCCTGCAGGCCCAGGGAGGCAGCCAGGCGCCGAGCCTGATCGGGATCGGCTCGGCCGCAGTGGACTTCCAGGTCAGCACCGGACGGATGCCGCTTGCGGCGCCGGGAGCGCAGGCCGAGCGCAAGGACCCGATCTACAGCCAGACGCAGATCGACCAGTTGGCCGCCTACGTCGACAGTCTGGGTGGCGGCCCGAAGAAGCCGGTCATCACGCAGACCGAGTGGGACGACGCCGACCTCGCCCACGGTGGGGAGCTGTACCGGGCGAACTGCGCCCAGTGCCACCAGGCGGTGGGCGCGGGCGCGCCGCTGACCTATGGCAAGTACGCGCCCGACCTGGGTAAGGCCACCCCGACTCAGATCATCGAGGCGATGCGGACCGGCCCGGAGTCGATGCCTCTGTTCGGTCCGGGGCAGCTCGACAAGGCTGACGCGGTCGCGATCGCCAAGTACGTGCGTCACATCAGCGAGGCCCCGAGCGCCGGTGGCGACGACATCGGTAAGTACGGCCCGGTCCCCGAAGGGCTGCTGGCCTGGCTGGTCGGGATTGGCGGCCTGCTCGCGGTGTGCCTGTGGATCGGAGCGAGGCAGAAGGTATGAGCAAGCAGGACGACGACAGCGCCGGCCCGGGCTCGTCCGGCGACGCTGGCGACAGCATCTTCGACCGGGCCAAGCACCCGGTGAAGCCGTCGGGGGAGCCCGCCCCCGGGTCCGACGCCAGCGCCGGCGGACCCGAGCTGCGTCAGGGCCACGGCGACGGTCCCGAGCGCCTTGGCACACCCCCGCACCAGACCGACTCGACCCGGGCGCAGTCAACGGTCCTGCTGGTCGAGCCGCACGAGCGGGCCGTGGACGTCAGCCCCGCCCACGCCGAGGAGATCGACCGCCGCGCGCAGCGCCGGGCCGAGCGGCTGGTCGCGTTCTGGTTCGTGGTCTCGATCGTCGGGACGGTCGGGTTCGTGGTCACCAACTTCGTCGGTGACAAGCATGCCGAGTACTACACGCCGTTCATGGGCGTCGCGCTAGCTCTGGCCGTGGGCGGTATCGGCTTCGGGGTCATCCTCTGGGCGAAGCAGCTCATGCCGCACGAGGAGGCCGTCCAGGAGCGTCACCCCTTCAGGTCCGCGGACGAGGAGATCGCCGCCACCGAGGAGACGGTCGCTCTCGGCTACGCCGACACCGGGCTGGCCCGCCGCCCACTGGTACGCCGCACCCTGCTCGGCGCGGGCACGGTGCTCGGTGCCCTGCTGGTGGTGCCGCTGCTGAACCTGACCAACCGCAAGCCGGGCAAGCAGCTCGACCACACCCACTGGGTGAAGGGTGCCCGGCTGGTCACCGGAGAGGGCACCCCCGTCAAGATCGGCGACATAGCCATCGGCGGCATCGAGACGGTGTTCCCCGCGGTTCCGGTCACCGAAGCCGACGGCACGGTTCGTTACGAGCCCCAGCTGACCGTGCATGAGAAAGCCGACAGCGCCACCGTGCTCATCCGACTCGGACCGGACGAGAACCGGCCACGTCCGGGCCGGGAGAACTGGGCCTACGACGGCCACGTCGCCTATTCGAAGATCTGTACCCATGCGGGTTGCCCGGTCAGCCTCTACGAGACGCAGACCCACCACCTGCTGTGCCCCTGTCACCAGTCCGTGTTCGACGTTCTGGACGGATGCCGAGCGATCTTCGGGCCGGCCAGTCGATCCCTGCCCCAGCTGGCGCTCGGGGTCGACGAGGACGGATATTTCATCGCACGAGACGGTGACTACACCGAGCCCGTCGGTCCCGCCTTCTGGGAGCGCTCATGACCACCGTCCCACCACCGTCCCTGGTCAAGAGGCCGGGTCCCGTCCGCACGCTCAACCGGGCGATCGACGAACGGTTCGGAACGCAGGCCGCGTTGCGGCGCAACCTGAACAAGGTGTTCCCTGACCACTGGTCCTTCATGATCGGGGAAATCGCCCTCTACAGTTTCGTCATCCTGGTCCTGACCGGCATCTATCTCACGCTGTTCTTCGACCCGAGCAACACCGAGGTCATCTACGACGGCTCGTACGTGCCGCTCAAGGGCGTCGAGATGAGCCGGGCCTACGCCTCGACCCTGGACATCAGCTTCGACACCCGCGCGGGCCTGGTCTTCCGCCAGATCCACCACTGGGCCGCGCTGCTGTTCGTCGCCTCGATCGTGGTGCACCTGATGCGGGTGTTCTTCACGGGCGCCTTCCGCAAGCCCCGAGAGGTCAACTGGCTGATCGGCGTCGGCCTGTTCATCCTGGGGATCCTCGAGGGTTTCGCCGGCTACTCGCTTCCGGACGACTTGCTGTCCGGCACCGGGCTGCGGATCGCCGCGTCCATCGCCCAGTCGATCCCGGTCGTCGGAACCTGGGCGTCCTTCCTCGTCTTCAACGGCGAGTGGCCGGGCGAGGACTTCATACCTCGGCTGTACGTCGTCCACATCCTGCTGGTGCCGGGAATCCTGCTGGCGTTGATCGGCGCCCACCTGGGCATCCTCTGGCATCAGAAGCACACCGACTTCCCCGGGCCGGGAAAGACCGAGCACAACGTCATCGGGCACCGGGTCTTCCCGATCTTCGCGGCGAAGTCCACCGGATTCTTCATGATTGTTTTTGCGATGCTCGCCCTGCTCGGTGGCCTCGCGCAGATCAACCCGATCTGGGGTTTCGGGCCCTACGACCCGGCGAACGTCAGCTCCGCCTCCCAGCCGGACTGGTACATCGGCTTCCTCGACGGCTCTACCCGGCTGTTCCCGCCGTGGGAGTTCCGTGGGCTCGGGCACACGGTTCCGGCGGTGTTCTGGCCGACTTTGATCCTGCCCGGCATTCTGTTCACCCTGCTCGCGGTGTATCCGTTCCTCGAGGCGAAGTTCACCGGTGACAAGGAGTCGCACAACCTCCTGCAGCGTCCACGTGAAGCGCCCACCCGTACCGGCCTCGGTGTCTTCGCCATCAGCTTTTATCTGGTGCTGTGGATCTCGGGTGGCAACGACGTCATCGCCAAGACGTTCGACATCTCGCTGAACGCCATGACCTGGGCGGGACGTGTCGGCGCCATCGTCATTCCGCCGATCGCCTTTGTCCTGACCAGGAAGCTGTGCATCCACCTGCAGGAACGTGACCACGAGATCGCCGGACACGGCATCGAGACCGGGATCATCCAGCAGCTTCCCAGCGGGGAGTTCGTGGAGGAGCACCGGCCGAAGCTTCCGCCGCTACCCGACCACCGTCGGGTACCGACCGACCGGGTGGCTCTCCCGTCCGCTGAGAACGGGCATGCCAGGGGCGATCTCGTGCGGCGTGCGGGCAAGGCCGTCACCGGTTTCTTCGTCGAAGAGGAAGAACGCCTGCCGGAGGCGAGCGAGTCCTCCCCGGACCGGCCTGCCGGCAAGCACTGAGTCCGAGTTACCGAGTACAAGGAGCCCAGCACAAGTAGTCGAGTACAAGTAGTATTGAGTGACTGTAACTAAGCATCGAGTAGTCAAGCATCGAGAAACTACGTGAGTGCCGGCCCGCCCATCTGTCTGAAGTAGCCAGATGGGCGGCGGAGAACTCCGAACATCTCGCTGAGGGCCTCCTGCCTCCGACACCCGGACGCAGGAGGCCCTCAGTCGTTCGTCCGCGGGAAGGTGCGGGGTTGCCGGCCCGCAGCAGGTGACGTGGCAACCGTAGGGGTAGATAGTTAGTTGTAGGAAGAAAACGATATGGAGGTTGGATGTCCATCGATCATTCCGTGTCGCCGGCCGTGTCCATTCTGGCTCGGGGCGACCCGCCGGCTCTGGACGTCCGGGGGCTGACCTACCGGTTCGGGGAGAAGACAGTGGTCGACTCCCTCGACCTCGAGCTCGCAGCCGGTGAGATCATCGGCCTGCTCGGGCCGAACGGGGCCGGTAAGACCACGGCGATCCGGGTCATCGTGACGCTGCTGCGGCCGGCGGCCGGTTCGGTCTGCATCTTCGGCGTGGACGCGGCCCGCCGGCCGATCCGGGCCCGGCGGCTGATCGGCTACGTGCCGCAGATGCTGTCCGCCGACGCCGGGTTGACCGGCCGCGAGAACGTCGCGCTGTTCGCGGGCCTGTTCGACGTCCCCCGGCGTCGGCGACGGGCACGGGTCGACCAGGCGCTTGCGGCCATGGGCCTGACCGACGTCGCCGACCGCTTGGCGCGCACCTACTCGGGTGGGATGGTGCGCCGCCTGGAACTGGCCCAGGCCCTGGTCAACGCGCCGCGGCTGCTGATCCTCGACGAGCCGACCGTCGGGCTCGACCCGATCGCCCGCGACAGTGTCTGGGAGCACGTCCTGCGCCTGCGGGCGGAGCACGGCATGGCGGTGCTGCTGACCACTCATTACATGGAGGAAGCCGACGTCCTGTGCGACCGGGTTGCGCTGATGCATGCAGGCCGGGTACGGGTCACCGGTGTGCCCAGCGAGCTGAAGGCGGTGCTGGGACCGCGAGCAAGCCTGGAGGACGTGTTCCGGCACCATACCGGCGGTGCGCTCGCCAGCGACAAGGAAGGTGATTTTCGTGACGTCCAGCACACCCGCCGTGCCGCCAGCCGGGTTGGCTAGAGATCCGGGAGGCTCAGACCCCCGGGTCGTTGCACGGATCGATCCACCGGTGGCTCCCGCCAGGAACGCTCCCGGCGGGGTCAGACTCGACGACCCCTTCGATGACGGCTTCGACGGGCGGCTGGGCGCGACCCGGCTGTTGTTCCGCCGGCTGGCGACACTGTCTCTGGTGGAGCTGCAGAAGCTGCGTCACGACCGGGTGGAGCTCTACACCAGGGCTGTCCAGCCCGCGTTGTGGCTGTTGGTCTTCGGCGTGACGTTCAACCGCATCCATGCCATCCCGACCGGATCCGTCCCATATCTGGACTACCTGGCACCGGGGATCCTCGCCCAGTCCGCGCTGTTCATCTCGATCTTCTACGGCATTCAGATCATCTGGGACCGGGACGCGGGTGTCCTGGCCAAGCTCATGGTGACGCCCACACCCCGCACAGCCCTGGTCACGGGCAAGGCGTTCGCCGCCGGGGTGCGCGCGCTGATGCAGGTGGTCGTCGTCGTGCTGCTGGCGGCGGTGCTCGGCGTCGGGCTGACCGCGAATCCGCTGAAGCTGGTGGGCGCCGCGGTGGCCGTGATGATCGGCGCGGCGTTCTTCTCCTGCCTGTCCATCGTGATCGCGGGACTGGTGCTTTCCCGTGACCGGCTGATGGGAATCGGCCAGGCGATCATGATGCCGATGTTCTTCGCCAGCAATGCCCTCTATCCGGTCGACATCATGCCGGCCTGGGTACGGGTGGTCAGTTACCTCAACCCGTTAAGCTATCTGGTCGACGCGCTGCGCGGTCTGCTGATCGGTACGCATGCCCACCTGCCGCTCGACTTCGCCGTCCTCGTCGGTTCCGCCGTCGGGGCGATCATGGCGGCAAGCGCCTTGCTCGGTCGACTCGCGCGGTAGCGCGGTAGCAGCGCAGGCGGACGTCGATCATTCAGGTGCGCCGGCCGGGTCCTGCGGCCGGTGAAGAAGGGAGATGTCCCTGGCGGCCGCGGCCACGGGTGAGGCCCACTGGCCGTCCAGGCTGACCAGGCGCACGCCCGCGGCGGTCAGCCAGCGGTGGATCAGCTCGGTCTCCTCGGCGCTCGCGCAGGGCGTGGGCCCCGGCCCCGGGCGTACGGTCTCGGCACTGGCGCGTACTGCCGTCACCCAGGGCCACGGATCGGTATGCGCCGGTGTGCTGGTCGCCCCGGCGAGCCGACCGTGGCGGATCACCGCGATGTCCCAACCGCCCTCGGGGGTGGGTGCCGCGGCTGTCATCTCGGCCACGGTGTTCAGCGCTGACAGGCGTTGGAGTCGCTGCGCCCCGTGCAGGAATGCCAGCAGCCGGTCACGGGCGACCGCCGCGTCCTCGTAGCGCTGCTCGGCGGCGAGGCCGGCGATGCGCGCCCGCGCGACGTCGACGACCACCCGGGGGTCGGTGGTGATGGCCGCCCTGGCCGCTGCCACGTGTCGCGCGTACTCCTGCGGGCTCTCCCGTCCGTCACAGGGTGCCCCGCAGCGACCGAGGTCGGCCAGCGCGCATGCGGCGGTGGGCCGCCGCGGTGACAGCCGGGTGGTGCACTGGCGTAACGGGATCGCCTCGTGGATCGCGGCCGCGGCGAGGTCCGCCGCGGCGCTGCTGGTGAACGGGCCGAGGTAGGTACCCTCGTCACGGGCCGCTCGGACCCGTGACAGCCGGGGGTAGGGCTCGTCGGTGATCTTCAGGTAGACCGCCCGTTCCGGGTGCCGGGACCGGCGGTTGTACGGGGGCTTGTGTTCGGCGATCAGCCGAACCTCCCGGACCTGCGCCTCCAGCGCATGTGCGCACGCGATCGCATCCACCCGATCGGCCGCCGCGACCATCCCGGTCATCCGCGTCCGTGGCTCACTCGCGGTGAAGTACGACCGGACGCGTGCGCGCACCGACCGGGACGTCCCGACGTAGAGAGCCCGGCCGGCGCTGTCGCGGAAGATGTACACGCCCGGCCCGGTCGGCAGGCCGTCCGCCAGGTGCCGCTTGCGCCGCTGGGCGGGGGAGACCTTCCGGGAGAACCCCTGCAGGTCCTCCAACGTGGTCACGCCGAGGTTGCCCAGCCGCTCGAACAGCCCGTGCAGCACGGCCACGGTCGCCCGCGCGTCCGCCAGCGCCCGGTGGCAGGGCTCGGTGTCCGCGGGGAAGAGCCGGGCCAGCGAGCCGAGCTTGTAGTCCGGGCTTTCGTCCCTGCTCAGGACCTGTTTGGCGATGCGGAGCGTGTCCAGGTGCTCCCAGGCGGGGACGGGATGGCCGCAGCGTACGCACGCCTCCCGCAGAAAGCCGAGATCGAAGGGCGCGTTGTGCGCGACCAGCACGCTGCCGTGGGCGAATTCCAGGAAGGTCGGCAGGACGGCGTCGATGCGGGGCGCGGTGGCGACCATCGCGTCGGTGATCCCGGTGAGGACCGAGATGAACGGGGGTATCGGCGCGGCCGGTCGTACCAACGTCGCCATCTCCGCGAGGACCTGCCCGCCGCGGACCTTGACCGCGCCGATCTCGGTGATCTCACTGTCGGCAGACCGGGTTCCGGTGGTCTCCAGGTCCACCACGACAAAGGTGACGTCCCGCAGGAGACGGCCGAGCTCCTCCAGGCTGGCCTGGCCGGGCGGGAGCTGGCGAGACGGAGGCTGGCGCCCGGAGGGGGGCGCGGGCGGCGCGTCCGGGTGGCCGCCGCCCGGAACGAGGGAGAACCGGCGCATGTCCGGGTACGGTAGTCGCCGTCTCCGACAGTTTTCCGGTCCTGTTTCCGCATCCCGCGACTTCCGGCCACCGGTGGTGGGTGATCCCTCACGCGAACGGCCGCGCGAACCCGTCCTGACCCGCCGTGGTGACCCGGAACTCGTTGCCCTCCGGGTCGGCGAGGACGAAGCCGCTGTCGACACCGTCGGCGTAGCGTCCGACTTCGCGGGCGCCCAGTGACGACAGCCAGCCGACCACGCGCTCGGCGTCCACCGCATACAGGTCCAGGTGCACGCGACCCGGGCCCGGCGCCAACCCGGACACGCGCCGCAGGTGCAGCTTGGGACCGGCACCGGCCGGGTGGCGCAGGACAGCCGAGTCGCTGTCGTGCTGCGCGACTTCGTAGCCGAGCGCCGATGACCAGAACCTGACCATCAGGTCCACGTCGACGCAGTCCAGGCCCACCCGGGCCATCCGGATGCCGTTCGTTTCAAACCAGGCCACAGGCGCATGATTCCGCATGACCGGCGAGTCCGTGTCCACGCGTCACGCGTGGGCACGCCGGCCCGGCTCCGGCCCGGCTCCGGTCTGCCGTTGTCGCTGCCGCGCCGGGGGCGGGCGCTACCGGGGGCTTCGTGTGGATACTGTCCGGACATGGCCAGCGTCTTCACCCGGATCATCAAGCGGGAGCTGCCCGGACGGATCGTCTACGAGGACGACCACTGTGCGGCGTTCCTGACCATCGCCCCGATCCGGCCGGGGCACACTCTGGTGGTTCCACGGCTGGAGGTCGACCACTGGATCGATCTTCCCCCGGACGTCCTGCGGGAGCTGTGGAACGCGGCGGCCCGGGTCGGGCGGGCCGTCGACACCGCCTTCCGCCCCCGCAAGGTGGCCGCGCTGCTGGCCGGTCTGGAGGTGCCACATGTACATGTGCACCTCGTCCCGATCGACTCCGAGGCCGACATCTCGTTCGCGGCAGCCGATCACAACCCCGACCCGGCCGCACTCGACGACGCGGCCGAACGCATCCGGGCTGCCCTCAGCAGATAGCTCAGCCGACAGCTTCGACAGCCGACAGCTTCGACAGCCGACAGCTGTGCCGCCGGTGGAGCAACCCGCTCGCCCGGCGATGTCACAGGTCGGCAGTACCACAGGTCGGCGATATCACAGATCATCGCGCTGGCCTTCCTCGACCCGTCCCGCAAGCCGTGCCTCGACCCGTGTTCCGACCCGTCCGGGCGGGCGAACCGGGATGCTCCGATCCCTGCGAACCGGTGGAGAACCGTTGCGATCCGGAGGGATCGGGCTGGTCCCGATACGCTGGGGCGTCGTCGTTGTTGTTCCCATCGTGCCCCGGAGTCTGGCCGTGCCCGTCGATCTTCCCGGACCGTGTACCCGCAGGCGGTGTGGGACATGCGCAGATCCGACCCGTTTCGACGTGGCGAGGACGGTGTGGCCCCGGGAGCGCGTCCGCGTCCACACAGGCTCTGCCGGTCTCGCCCGGGTCGGGGAACGGCAGGCCGCGGTCGGGAAGACCGGACACCTCCGGTGCCGTCGGCGCGGCGCGCCGGGCAGTGGCGCACCCAACGGCGGCACGTTGGACAGCGGCATGTTGGACAGCGGCATGTTGGGCGGCGGCATGGTGCGCGAGCCTCAGCTGGCGTCCGGGTGAGCGAGCCACTCCCGTCCAGCGTCCGGGCACAGATCGTGGCGTTCGCGGCCGATACCCTCGCCGATCTCCCGGAACAGGATGTGCCGTCCACGCTCGTTGCCGTACGGCGCTTTATCCCGTCCCGGCGTTCCCGGCTCGGAGCGACCCCGCTGGCGGCCGCCATGGCCAATGACGCGGTCTTTCGCGGACGGGTCGCCGAGCGGCTCCGGCTTGCCCTGCCCGAGCTTGTGGCGTCACTGGAGTCCGACGAGGGACCGCCCGAGGCTGCTCCGCCCGAGGAGATCGCGGCCGTCGCCTACGTCCTGCGTCTGCCCGGGTGGGAACGGATGGTCGAGGCCGCCGCGCAGGAACTGGCCGAAGCCGTGGCGTCGGCCCGCGCGGCCGACGCCACCGAGGCGGTCGTGCGCCTGCACGAGCAGCTCGACACGCTCAAGCAGAGCGCCAAGGCTGAGAACGACCAGTTGCGGGAACGCCTGGCAGCCGCTCGCTCCGAGGCGGAGGACGCCCGCCGACGCCTGCGCTCCTCCTCCGACCGGCTCCGCCGGGCCGAGAGCGCGGCGCACGATGCCGTCGAGGCGGCGGAGAAGACCCGTGACGAGGCAGTCACGACCGCCCGTGAGGCCGAGGCCGAAACCCGTCGGCTGCGACAGCGGGTAGCCGAACTCGAGGCTGCCGTGACCGCGTCCCGGCGGGACAGCAGGGAGGCCCGGTCAGTCGAGGACGTGCGCCTGCGTGTCCTGCTCGACACGCTGATGGCCGCGGCCAACGGCTTCCGTAAGGAACTCGCGTTGCCGACCGCCGTGCAGCGGCCGGCGGACATCGTCGGCCGCGGGGAGGACGAGGCCGCGCCCTTCGACCCGTTCTGTGGAGTCGGCGCCCGTGGCCTGGCCGAGGACGACCCGGCGGTTGTCGACGAGGTCCTCGGGGTTCCCGGCGTACACGTCATCGTGGACGGCTACAACGTCACCAAGCGTGGGTACGGCTCGTTGCCGCTGCAGGCACAGCGGGCCCGGCTGCTGTCCGGGCTCGGCGCGCTGGTCGGCCGCGCGCCCGAGAGCGAGATCACGGTCGTGTTCGACGCGACCGCGGTCATCGCCAGGCCCGTCGGGGTGGCGGCGCCCCGTGGGGTGCGGGTGCTCTTCAGCCGACCTGGTCAGCTGGCTGACGAGGAGATCATCCGGCTTGTGCGGGCCGAGCCCATGGGGCGTCCCGTCGTCGTCGTCACGTCGGATCGTGAGGTGGCCGACACCAGCCGGCGCTCGGGTGCGCGTCCGATCCCGTCCGTCGCGCTGCTGGCCCGCCTCGACCGCTCCTGACCGCCGGAGGTGCCAGAGCTCGTGATCGTCCTGACGGCTTCGCATTGTTGATCATATTGCTCGCGCTGCGTGATCGGATAAAGAACACCGTCAACGCCGCGCCTGCGAGTCCGCGACACCGGGTTCGTGGGCTCGTCAAGCAGCGGGCTTGGTCAAGCGACGCGAGTGCCGCGGATGATGCCGAGGTCCAGCTCGATCCGGCGTCCGTGGACGATGACGACGATGCTCGCGGCGTCGGCGTCGGTCGCGGTGAGGTAGTCGTAAAGAGCGGACAGGAGCATGTCCCCGCGGCTTTCGAGGCGGGAGACGGTGGCTTGGCCGGCCCCGAGCTTCTTCGCGACCTCCGCCTGGGTCATCTGCGCCGCCTTGCGGATCATCGCCAGGTTCATGGCGTGGACCCGGTCCATCTCCTCCGCCGCAGCGTGCGCCTCGGCCACGTCGGCGGCGAGTTGCGGGTCGGAGAGCAGCCGGTCCAAGTGGTCGTTCCCACGTACGAACATCGACGGCTGCGGCGCGGCATCCTCGGTTATGGCTTCTCCTCGTAAGATGTCTCGCGCTTCCACTGGTCGATCATCGGATCGGCCCGGGAAGCTACCCCGTCGTAGAACACGTCGCCGAGCCTCGCCTTGTCCGCGGCGAACAGCGCGACGACGACGGTGCCAGTCTCGGCTGGGAACCGACCCCGCCGGCGCTGCCCGAGCCCGCGTGGATCAACCCGCCCGCGAAGGAGGAAGGTCAGGAAGCGGATCCCGACGGAACGGCAGCTCGGTAATTTCTACAAGATCCTGCCTCGGACGGGTTGACAGGTTCCGGCATAGCCGTCAAAGCCCGATGGTGTGAATCAAACTGGGAAACTCCGCTACAGAAGTGCCCGCAGGTCTTCTACGGTCAGGCCCGCGTCCACCAGTATCTGACGAAGCGTGCCCTTGGGCACGTCGCGTTCGGCGTGAACGGGAACCGTGACGTCGTGCCCATCGGGGTCGGGATTGCGGAGCCGGTGATGGCTGCCTTTGATCCGGACCAGCTCGAATCCGGCCTTCTGTAATGCTTTGATGACATCTTTGCCGGGTACTGACGGGACCGACGTCATCAAGCGACGTCGACCGTGATAGTGAACTCCTCAGGAGCGCCGTCATCCTCGAGAACCATGACGACGGCGTCACGCAGATCTGCCAGTGCCTCTTCGCGAGTGTCCCCGCTCCCGTTGCAGCCGACGCGACCGACGTAGGCATGGGCGCACCAGACGCCGTCCTCGTCCTGTCCCACCGTGTAGGGGATGTGCACCGCACGACCCATGGTCATCAGGATACGGCAGATGGGTCCCTGGCAGTACGGTGCATCTGACGACCGAGCGGGCGGGGACCACGTCCGACGGCGTCGGGAGGTGACCCGCCCTTCGTGTGATCGAAGCTGCTCGTGACCGGCCACCGCGGGGAGACACCGACAGCTGCGCAGGCTTCGCCCGTCGGGTCCCACGACCAGCACATGCGCTCTCACAGCGTCTACATGGCCTGCGATGCCGGTATCGCTGTGGAACGGACCTGGTCCAGCACGGATTCGACTTCCATCGGATCAGCGGTTACCGCTTGCCCGACCGGAATGTCACGGTGCCCTGACCGGATTCGGTGTGCCCGCTTCGCATCCCGGCGACGCCGAGCGCCGCGACGCGCCCAGTACCCGCGCCGGGTCAGATGCCGGTGACCAGGCGTACGCCCGCCGCGATCTTGGTCAGCAGGTAGCCGGGCACGTGACCGGCAGGATAGGGGTCGAGGAACTCGCGGCTGACCGGGCCGAGCTGCGAGACCACCGCGACGGAGTCCTTGTCGAGCCCGGATGCCTCGGCGGGCACGAGCACGTTGCCGGGGAACGCTTCCAGGGTGGTGTTCGAGGTCAGGGGCACCATCAGCGCCGTGCCGATGTCCGTGGCCAGCAGCCAGTCCTCCTGCACGACCACGGCCGGGCGGATCTTCGCCGGTTCCGAACCCCGTGGCGAACCGAAGTCCACCCACACGACATCGCCGCGACGGATCACCACTCGGTGCCTTCGCGCAGCACCCGCTCGGACTCCCGCAGGAACAGCCCGTCGCCGGAGGGCTGCCCGACACGCGCGAGCACCGCGTTCGCCAGCCTGGTCAGCTCCGCCTCGCCCTCCAGCTCGTCGGCGAGCCGCTGACCGGCGAGCCGGTAGAACTCCGACCGGTTCATCCCGTGCCGGGCCGCGACCCGCTCGAACCGCTCGAAGTCGCCATCGGGAACCGAGATCGCTGTCTTCATGATGAGAGTATAACCGGTCATACTGTCACGGTGCCCTGGCCGGGTTCGGTGTGCCCGCCTCGCGCTGTTGCTCCCGCCGAAGCCAGGCCCTCGCCCACACCGCCCCGGCGAAATCCTCGGCCGTCCGGCGCGGAGCCTTGCGTGCCAGTACCCACGCCAGCCACTTCTCCTGCTGCGCTCGTCTCGTCAGGCCGGTGAAGCTTCAACCGGAGCGGATCTTGATCGCGCGCGAGTACGTGACGACGTGCCCGCACGTACCCCAGTTCTCGTGGGTGGGTCGTCGGACGGCATTGAGGCGGAGAAGTTGTCGGACCTGGTGCCTACGGTGGGTTCCGACGCGGTCGCGTCACCCGTGGCGGTCATGTCATGACCGTTCGGGTCGGCTCGAGGCGGCCTGTTCCGGCCGGAGAGGCGGAGACGATGCTGATCGACTGTGGCACATGCGTGGTGCGTGGAGCCGCATGCGGGGACTGCGCGGTGCATGTTCTGCTGGAGCCTGCCGGCGGCGTCGTCGACTGGGACGAGGGCGAGCAGCGGGCCATGGAAGCCCTCGCCGACGGCGGCCTGATCCCGCGGTCCCGGTTCGTCTCCCCGGTGGCATCCGCGACGTCCAGGAATGCCGGAGATGCCGCGCCCACGGCGCCGGTACCGATGGCACAGGTGCTGCCGCTGCCCCGTCCCGTGAACAGCCCCCGTGAACGCGCCCGCCGGACCGGCTAGCCCGCCGACTTCCCCCGCGGCGGCGCGTCACGGCCGGGTGGGGCGGGTGAGCCGGGCTGGGCGGTGGCTCCGGCGGCGTGTGCTGGTGGCGTCGGTGGTGATGGCGGCTGTCTGCGCGGCGGTCGCTGTCGGGCTGGTGCTGGCTGTCACCAGCCACGCCGGTCAGGAACGTGCTGGTCAGAAACATGCCGGTCAGGGGAACGCCGCTCGTGAGGATGCGGCCGGTGTGGCCCGGCGGCCCGCGCCGGGGCCGGCTGGGCAGGGGCCGGCTGGGCGTCTGGCGGTCGTCGGGGACGCTCCGGCGTCACGGCTGGTCGAGATACGTCGTGATGCCGACGAGGCTCTGCGCTACGTGCGTGCGGTCTGGGACGGGCCGTGGGCCGACCAGGTCGTGGTGGAGGTTCCCGCGGGCGGCGCCGGCTTCCGCGCCGAGTCAGGACGGACGGGTACCGACGGTGAGGCAGCGGTCGCGGTGCTTCCAGGGGAGGCCCCGGGCGTCGGTCGTGTGATCGTCAATCCGGAGGTCTACGACCGGTTGACGGTCGAGGGCCGGCAGGTGGTGCTGCGTCATGAGTTCACCCATCTGGCCAGCGCCGATGTGACCGGAGCAGGCACCCCGACGTGGCTGGTGGAAGGTCTGGCCGAAACCGTGGGCCACGCCGGGGTGGGGCTGGAGGTGCCCCGGGCAGCCGCGGAACTGGCTGCCCGGGTGCGGTCCGGCTGGTTACCTGACGCGTTGCCGGGTGACGCGGCGTTCTCCGCGGCGGACGGAGCAGCTCCCGCCCGCTACCAGGAGGCGTGGCTGGCCTGCCGGCTGATCGCGGACAGGGTCGGCCTGGACGGGCTGATCAGGTTCTACCGGCAGGTCGGATCCGGCGGTGGCGACCCACCGACACGGCTGGCCGGCGCGCTGCGGGCAGTCCTGGGAACCACCGAAGCCGATTTCGTCACCCAGTGGAGATCCTATCTGGAGGCGCAGCTTCGCTCCTGACCCGCCCGGGTTGCCCGGGGCCACCATGCCGGGTGCCGCTACGCAGGGCGCTGCCATCGTCGGGTGCCACTGTGCAGGGCGCTGCCGTGCCGGCTGCCGCCATGGCGGGGGAGCCGTCTCGCTCCTGCCGGGATGCTGGAGGATGGCCCGATGCGGGTGTTGGTCGTGAGCAATGACTTTCCACCGCGTCCGGGTGGAATTCAGGCATATGTCTACAATTTCGCCAGCCGGTTACCTGCCGGAGAGGTGATCGTCTACGCTCCCGCGTGGAAGGGCTCGTCCGTGTTCGACGCGGCCGCCCCGTTTCCCGTGGTGCGGCATCCGACGACACTGATGCTGCCCGTCCCGGACGTGCTGCGCCGGGCCCGAATGATCGCCCGGTCGGAGGGCTGCGACGTCGTGTGGTTCGGAGCGGCCGCGCCGTTGGGTCTGCTCGCGGCCGGTCTGCGCCGTGATCCGGGGGTGGGCCGGATCGTCGCGAGCACGCACGGTCACGAGGTGGGCTGGGCGGCGCTGCCGGGCCCGCGGCAGGTGCTACGCCGCATCGGGCGGACAGTCGACACCGTCACCTACCTCACCGACTACACCAGGGCGCGACTCGCGCCGGCCTTCGGCCGGCATCCGACCCTCGCCCAGCTGCCCAGCGGCGTCGACACCGGGTTCTTCCAGCCGGGTGTGGGTCGTGACGACATCCGCAGGCGTCACGGCCTCGCTGACCGCCCGGTCGTGGTGTGTGTGAGCAGGCTGGTCGAGCGCAAGGGCCAGGACATGCTGATCAAAGCTCTGCCGGCCTGGCGGCGGCGGGTGCCCGGGACGGCGCTGCTGCTGGTCGGCGGGGGTCCGTACCGGCCGTCGCTGGAACGCCTGGCCCGCGAGGCCGGCGTGGCCGAGCACGTGGTGATGACCGGCTCGGTCCCCTGGGAGGAGCTGCCCGCCTACTATGCCGCCGGCGACGTCTTCGCGATGCCGTGCCGGACGCGGCGGGCGGGCCTGGAGGTCGAAGGCCTCGGGATCGTCTACCTGGAGGCGTCGGCCACGGGCCTGCCGGTTGTCGCCGGACGCAGTGGTGGCGCGCCGGACGCGGTGCTTGACCGCCGGAGCGGAGCCGTCGTCGACGGCAGCGACCTGAAAGGGATAACCGACGCCGTCGGCAGCCTGCTGGCCGATCCTGACCGGGCACGCGCCATGGGTGCGTCCGGCCGCGCATGGGTCGAGATGGCCTGGCGGTGGGACGTCCTCACAGCGAGGCTACGCGACCTGCTGCTGCCCTCCCAATGACCCAGAAGCCCGGGTGCGCCAGAAATATGATCACACTGCCTTTGGTTCCGGGTGCGAAAAAACATGATCGTGTTGCCGCTGGTCCTCCGGGAGTCTGTCTGACATGATCCCGGACGTGAGCCCCTCGCCCGTGCAGATCGACCTGATCGACGAGGTTTTCCTGGCCGCCGACCCGGCTGTGGTGTCCGCGGCGGTGCACGAGCCGGCGTTGTGGCGTGCGTTGTGGCCGGATCTCGACCTCAGCGTTTTCCAGGACAGGGACATCGCGGGGCTGCGGTTTACGGTGACCGGTGCGTTGGTCGGCACCAGCGAGATATGGCTTGAACCGTGGGGTGACGGTGTTGTCGTGCACGTGTTCCTACGCGCTGACGCCACCCGCAGGAGGCAGCCGGCCCAGGTTCACCAGTTGCGTCCACGCGTCGCAGCGCGGTGGGCAAAGCGCCGCTCGCTGCATACCAAACGCCAGCTCAACGCGCTCAAGGATGTCCTTGAAGCAGGCCGTGAGCCCGGAGAGCCCGCCGCGCAGCCCGCAAGGCCCGCGGGCCCCGCAGGG
>NZ_CAAAFR010000152.1:31053-40207 GCF_900634745.1 Protofrankia symbiont of Coriaria ruscifolia | reverse complement strand
GCGGGCCCCGCAGGACCCGCTATGCAACCTGCGGGGCCCGCCGCGCCGCAGGTGTCGTCCATAGGATCTCTCGGACGACCTGCGCGCCGTTAGAGCGCCCGGCGGGTTTTTCAGCCGGCGTGACCGTAGGCTTGCCGGGTATGAGGGTCCACGTGGTGAGTGACGTTCATGGCCGCGCTGACGCGCTCGCCGCCGCGGGGAAGGGCGCTGACGCCTTCGTCTGCCTGGGGGACCTCATTCTGTACGTGGACTACCGGGATCACAGCCGTGGGATTATGGGGGACCTGTTCGGTCCGGACGCGGTCGGAAAAATGATTCGGCTGCGGACCGAGCTGCGTTTCGACGAAGCCCGTGAATGGTCCCGTGGTTTGTGGGCTACCTTGGGTGACGACCGGCAGGCGATCGTCGAGCAGGCGATCCGCCGGCAGTACGAACAGATGTTCGCCGCTTTTCCTACACCGACTTTCCTGACCTATGGCAACGTCGATCTTCCGCACCTCTACCTGGACTATCTGCGTGACGGCGTCACGCTGCTCGACGGTGAGACGACCGAGATCGGAGGGTTGCGGTTCGGTTTCGTGGGCGGGGGTTTGCGCACACCCATGCGCACCCCCTACGAGATCGACGACGAAACCTACGCCGCGAAGGTCACGGCGGTCGGGGCGGTGGACGTTCTGTGCTGCCATATTCCGCCGCACCTGCCCGAGCTCGTGTACGACACGGTGGCCCGGCGTTACGAGCGGGGTAGCGTCGCGGTGTTGGAGGCCATTCACGAAATGAAGCCGCGGTACGTGCTCTTCGGGCACGTCCACCAGCCGTACCGGGACGTACTCGACATCGGACGAACGCGCTGCGTGAACGTCGGACATTTCAACGCTCAGGGGACACCGTTCGTGCTTGAGTGGTAGAGGGCGTCCGGTGGGCATTGGTCGTCCGGATGTCGATCCGCGTGATTGGAGATCTGCTGGACACGCCCCCGGCAGTCGGCCGCGCCCGTAGCGGGTCCGGTAACCTCGGCGGTCGGTCAGGATGATTATCCTGGCGTGTGGAGAGATCCTGGATGTCGGAGTAACCGGGATGTAACCGGGATGCCAGTGGCGCCGGGCACCCCCGGGTGAGTTGTGGAGGCACTGTCACCAATGGCGGACCACGCCCGAGCCACCATCACGATCAATGCGGAGCCCGCGGCCGTGATGGCCGCGATTGCCGATATCAACACATATTCGACCTGGTCGGGGCCGGTGGAACGGTCCGAGATCGTCGCGGCTGGGCCTGACGGTCGTCCCCGTCAGGGCCGTTTCCTGGTCAACGCGGTGGTGACGAAGGAGGAATTCGTCATCGAGTACACCTGGTCGGGTGATGATTCGGTCAGCTGGACCCTCGTCGAGGGAAACAACATGATCGCACAGGACGGCAGCTACGTCCTGCGCGATCTGGGTGGCGGCAGGACCGAGGTCGTGTACGATCTCACCGTCGACTTGAAGATCAAAATTCCGGGTCTGCTTCGGCGCAGGGTTCAAAGCGGCGTTGTCGACGCCGCTTTGAAGGACCTCAAGAAACACATCGAGAGCTGACTGCGCGTGCGCTGCGTGCTCTTCACGGGCAAGGGGGGCGTCGGGACGACCACGGTCACCGCGGCGACGGCCACCCTGGCCGCTCAGCGCGGTAACCGGACGCTGGTGCTGTCCGCGGACCCGGCGCAGGGTCTCGCGGCGGTTCTCGACCATCCGCTGAGCACGGCTCCCGTCGAGATCGAGTCCGGCCTGTTCGCGCAGCAGGTGGACACCCAACGCGCCTTCGAGGACCGTTGGCCGACGATGCAAGCCCCCCTGCGCCGGCTCTGGGAGGCCACCGGAGCAGACCCGATCGAAGCCGGTGAGCTGACGGTGCCTCCCGGTGCCGGAGAGGTTCTCACCCTCCTGCACCTGTTCGACCAGATCAGATCCGGGGACTACGACGTCATCGTGGTCGATGCCGGCCCGATCGCCCAGTTACTGCGCCTGTTGACCTTCCCGGAGACACTGGCCTGGTACCTGCGCCGGATCGTTCCGGCCGATGGTCGGCTTGCCCGTCTGCTGCGCGGCGGCTCCCGGCGGCTTGGCCGCTCCGACTGGCCGGACGTCACGGCCGAACCGCTTGCGGGTGCCGCCGTACAGCTTCAATCGATCATGGATGAGGTTCGTGAGATCCTGTCCGACCCGTCACGCTCCAGCGTGCGGCTCGTTCTGACACCCGAGACCGTCGTGGTCTCCCGGACACAGGCCGCGGTGGGCGCTCTCGCACTGCACGGGTTCGGTGTGGACGCCGTGGTGGCCAACCGGGTGCACACCGATGCCGGTGGCGACGCCTGGCGGGCCGGATGGGCGGCCGTCCACCGTGACCAGCTGTCAGCCGTCGACCTGTCCTTTGCGCCGATCCCGGTCCTGCGCGCGGCCTACCGCGCCGGTGAACCGATCGGCCTGGAGGAGCTCGCGGCCTTTGCCGCGGGTGCCTACTTGGCTTTGGACCCGGCCGCGGTCCTCGGTGGCGGCGGGCGGGCCGGGATCGGCCCGCTGCGGGTCGAGCGTACCGGGGACGGCTTCTCGATCTTGATCGATCTGCCGTTCGTGGAGCGTTCCGAGATCGCCCTTGCCCGGCTCGGCGCGGACGAGCTGATGGTGTCCGTCGGGTCGCAGCGGCGGATGCTCACCCTGCCGTCCGCGTTGCGACGCTGTGACGTCAGCGGCGCGGTGCTGCGGGACGACCGGTTGGTGGTGTCCTTCGTGCCCGACCCGAGCCTGTGGGCGCGCACGTGACCCGTCTGGCGCCGGGTCCGCTCGCCCAGGAGGCCGCCCTGCTCGCCGCGGCCCTGCGTGACCTGCTCGCGCACCCGGCGGCACACGCCCACACCACCGATCACGCCCACACCACCGATCACGCCAGCGCCACCGATCACGCCAGCGCCACCGACCACACCGATCACGCCAGCGCCACCGATCACACCGGTGACGCCAGCCGCCATGCCGGTGACGCCAGCCATGCCGGTGAGGACGCTCATACCGGCCGTGCCGGTCCTGGACCGGTGGGATCCGGGGTCCGCTCCGGCTCGCCGTCCGGTGGTGCTGGCAGCAGTGGTACTGGCAGCAGTGGTGTCGGTTGTGACTGTGGTTGCCGGCCGGAGAGCCACCACGACATCCGTCCGGACGGCGTCGCGATGACCATGTGCCAGGTGTGTCCGGTCTGCCGGCTGGCCACCACGCTGGCCGCGGGCCGGCCGGAGGCGGCCGTGCACCTGTTCGCGGCAGCCACCTCGCTGGCCGCGGCGGTGCGGGCGATACTCGCCGATCGTCCGAATGCCGGAGGAGACGGCGCGGCTGCGGCCGGTGCCGGCCGGGTGGACGACACTGCTAGGAGGGGAAGGACAACCGAGCGACCGGGGTCCGGATCGCGTGTTCAGAGGATCGATGTCGAGTGATCACCGCAACGTCGTCGGGAACGAACGGCGCGCAGTCCGATCTGGTGATCGGCGTGGACGTCGGCGGCACAAAGATTGCCGCGGGTGCCGTCGACGAGGACGGGGCGATCCTGGCGTCGGTCCGGCGGCCGACGCCGAGCCAGGAGCCGGCCGCGGTGGCCGATCTGATCAACGCGGTGGTCGGCGAGCTGCGGGCGGCCGTGGCGCCGCGGCCGGTGCAGGCGGTCGGCATCGGGGCGGCGGGTCTGATCGACCGTGACCGCTCGCACGTGTTGTTCGCGCCGAATCTCGCCTGGCGTGACGAACCGCTGCGGGACGAGGTGAGCGTCCGCACCGGCCTGCCGGTGGTCGTCGAAAACGACGCGAACGCGATGGCCTGGGGGGAGTACCGCTTCGGAGCCGGCCGCGGCCAGCACGATCTGGTGTGTGTGACGGTGGGGACCGGCGTCGGCGGCGGGATCGTGCTGGACGGCCGGCTGTACCGGGGGCGTTTCGGGCTCGGCGGGGAGATCGGGCACATGCAGCTGGTGGCCGGAGGCCGCCCGTGCGGTTGCGGGAACAGGGGATGCCTCGAGTCGTACGGCAGTGGCAACGCGCTGGTCCGCAAGGCCCGCGAGCTGGTCATGACCTCGCCGGCGGCGGGCCGGCGGTTGCTGGAGCTGGCTGACGGCGATGTGACCGTTCTCACCGGTCCGGCGGTCACCGAGGCTGCCCGCGAGGGCGACCCGCTCGCGGTGAAATGCTTCGAGGATGTCGGCACCTGGCTGGGCCGGGCGATGGCCAGTCTGGCCTCGGTTCTTGATCCCGGTCTCTTCGTGCTCGGTGGCGGCGTGTCGGAGGCCGGTGATCTTCTCCTCGTCCCGGCCCGGGTGGAGTTCGCAAACAGCCTGTCAGCCCGTCGGTACCGTCCCGAGGCGCAGATCGTCGTGGCCCGACTCGGAGCGCAGGGTGGCATCATCGGCGCCGCCGACCTGGCCCGTCGCTGACCGGGTTGTCGCTGAACCGATCAGCAGCGAACCGGTCGTCCCTGGACGGCTTGTCGCTGAACCGGTCGGCGACGCGGGCAGCCCCGCGCGATCAGCGGGTCGTGTCCGGACGGTAGTCGGCAACCAGTTCCTGGGCCAGCTGTTCCAGGAACAGCCCGGCGTCCGTGACGACACCGACAGCATGAGTGAACCCGCGGTCGGCGATCCTGGTGACGCTGCTGGGGTCGATGTCCACGCAGGCCACGGGGATGGATGCCGGCAGGATGTTGCCTGTCGCCACCGAATGCAGCATCGAGGCGACCATTATTGCGAATCCGATCCCGTGCAGGGCGTCGCGCATGGCGCGTTGGCCGACCAGCACGTCGGTGTGGACGTCCGGCAGCGGGCCGTCGTCCCGGACCGAGCCGACCAGGACGAACCTCTTGTCCGCCTTGACGATGGCATGCATGATCCCGCTGGTCAGGACGCCGTTGTCGACGGCTGCGGCGATGGATCCGGCGCGCCGGATCGTGTTGATCGCCCGGATGTACTGTTCGTGCCCGCGTTCGGCCCCCTTGCCGCGGCTGGGTTCGTTGCCGAACGCCGCTCCGTACAGGGCCGCTTCGATGTCGATGGCGGCGAAGGCGTTGCCGGAGAAGAGCACGTCGACGTAGCCGGCTTCGATCAGGGCGACCATGGCCGAGGTGGCCCCGGTCTGGACGACGGAGGGCCCGGCCACCCACAGCACTCCGAAGCCCTCCGCCTTGAGCTCACGGATCTGGCGGGCGATCGTCCGGACCAGCAGGGCTTGGCGCTGTGGCGCCAGTAGGGCCGTGGACGACGACATGGACTGGAAGGTTCCGTGTATCCGGGTCGAGTGGTCGGTGACCGGCAGGACGGCCTTCACCCCGGACACGCCGCACACGATCATGTCGCCGGCCCGGACGTCGGAGACCGGGATGGTGCGTACCCGCCCTTCGGAGACGACAAGGCCGCAGTCCATCTCGGGATGTTCCACCGGTACCCACTGGCCGCCGAGGCGGACCACGGTTTCCAGATTGGTGGTCGAGTAGAAGTCGGCGGGAAAGACCCCGTCGTGGTCAGCCGCCCGCACCACCGCCGTGCCCGGCTCCACGCTGTTGACGCCATAAGCCTTGATCCGCATGAGAATGCGGGTCAGATGCTCCCTCGAGTCCGCCCCGACGGTGATCATCGCATGCGACTCGTCGTCGTGGGTCATACCGAGATCGATACTCTCGATCTCGTAGTCGCCTCCGTAACCCAGGACGTCATCGAGTATCCGGGCAAGAATACCGGTGTCCATCAGGTGACCATGTATCTCGACCTTTTCGTGGAACTGCACGCAGCCGCCCCTTCCGTGACGTGACGCAGGCGTCCGGTCCGCCTGCCGGCGAATCCGGATCAGACGATCGCGCCGTCGTCGCCGTCCGCTGAATCGGTGGGCGGCCGATCTCCCATTCGGAGTACCAGTGTGGCGACTCCGCCCAGCACAAGCATGACTCCTCCGACGTCATAGGGCCTGCCGTGGTCAATCCCGGCAATCGTGGGCACCAACAGGATCGCGACGCCGAGGGCGATGGAACACAACGCCCACCGGGTGGTGGGTTGCATGCGTGGTATCGGAGGTGGGGGCGGTGGCTCGTAGTGGTCCGACGGATCATAGGGATCATCGGAGGCGTCGGGGTCGTCCGGGATACCCGGAAGGTCGACGTCCGTCCCGTCGCCGGCTGGATTTCCGGTGCCGGTCCCGTCCGCGGGGAAGGGGAAATGGTCGTTTCGGTACCTCGGGTCGAGTGGTAAGCGCCAGATCGGACGCACGGTCACGCTCGGGGGTTCCGCCCGCACCGTGACGTCCTCGCTGGACGGCCAGGTCCGCTCGACGGGTTCGGCGTCGAAACGGGCCACGAGCGAGGCGAAGACCGCGTCCTGATCCGCGTTCTGACCTGTGCCCTCGTCCCCGCCGGGGGTGTCCGCCGCCGGTGGCTCACCGGCGGCGGGGTTTCGGGTCGCGGTGCCGTCCGCGGGTGCGGGATCATCTCGGTGCGCGCCGGACCGGTCGGCGGGCCCGATCGTGGCCGCGTCGCGGTCCTCGGCATCGGGCGGACCGGCTTGCGGCGGCCGTCCACAGGCAGGCGGACCGGTCTCCGGCGGCGGTCCACAGGCAGGTGGTGGCAGGTCAGGCACGACTCACCCCGAGACAACCGTGTGTGTGTCGACGAACTGGAGACTTCCCTGGAAAATTGTCTGTCTATCGTTGTCGAGTGTCGCCACGTGGTAGCTGTTCTCCAGGATGCGCTCGGAGACGGCGCACGATGTCGCGCCTTCCAGCAGGATCAGTCCGGACGTGGCTTCGACGACGTGGTCGACGCGGCTGCGGAAGGTCAGGATCGGGCTTGTGATGCGGCCCAGGTCCGCCACTGCCACCGCCCACAGCTCGCGCAGGGAGACGAAGGCCCGCAGGGGCAGCCGGCGGTAGGCGACCTCTGTCGTACCCGGGGCCTTGATGTCGCTGTTTACCCCGATCACGCCGGGGACGAACCGCGAGAGCACCGGGGCGAGCGCCGCCACCCGGCGGTCGGTGCCGAGGCTGGGGTTGACCGTGACTACACCGGCCACCGCCGAGCCATGCACTTCCGCCAGCCGCAGGGTCAGGGTCCCGCCCATGGACAGCCCCATGACGAATACGGTCGGGCAGCGTTGCCGGAGGCGGTTGAAGGCGTCATCGGCCGCGCCGAACCAGTCGTGCCAGGTTGTCGTGTTCATCTCCTGCCAGTGTGTGCCGTGGCCCGGCAACAGCGGGCAGGAGACCGTCAGGCCCGCCTCCGCGAGGAACGCGCCCCAAGGGCGCATGCTCTGGGGTGTGCCCGTGAATCCGTGGACCAGTAGTACTCCGATGTCGCCGCCGTCGTGCTCGAACGGCTCCGCACCCGGTATGACCGAACGCCGTGGTACTCCTGCCATGGTGCCCGCCCTCTCGTTGCTTGTGCGCGATCGGCCGCACTCCGTGGAGATGGACGATTTTTCTGTTTTCGTCGCGCAAACCGGCTCCGCAGCATGCTCGCATGCCGGGCGGGTACAGGCCATGCTCACTATGATGCCGATGTCTTATCCGACGCCGGCCCCGGTAGCCGGTCCCATGCCCGCGCGGACCCCGCGTCGCCGTAGGAGGGCCGGTGGCCGGTGTCCGCGGACCTCCGGCCCGTCGACATCCTTCCGGTCGACCCCGCGGCGGTCTTCGAGGTGGTCCTCGTGGTGGACGGGGCCATCCCGGTTCCATAGGGTTATTCGGGCCACCGTGTGCGGGTGCGTCGGGCCGATATTGGTGGACGACCACACCGGGAGCTGACGTGTTGTACTGGGTCGTCAAGGCGTTTCTCACTCCTATCCTGCGGCTGTTCTGGCGGCCGTGGGTCGAGGGGTTGGAAAACATCCCGGAACGAGGTCCTGCCATCCTCGCCGGTAACCATCTGTCCTTCTCCGACCACTTCTTCCTCCCGCTGGTCGTGCCGCGACGGGTCACCTTCCTGGCCAAGAGCGACTACTTCACCGCACCGGGATTCAAAGGCTGGCTGAAGCGGTTGTTCTTCACCAGTGCGGGTCAGCTTCCGATCGACCGCAGCGGTGGAGCCGCCAGCGACATGGCGTTGCGGACCGGCGTGAGGGTGCTCCAGCGTGGCAAGCTGCTGGGGATCTATCCGGAGGGCACGCGCTCGCCGGACGGACGGCTGTACCGAGGCAAGATCGGTGTTGCCCGGATGGCGCTGGAGTCGAAGGTGCCGGTCATTCCGGTTGCGATGATCGGCACCTTCGAGGTGCAGCCCCAGGGGAAGCTGATGCCCAGGATCCGCCGTGTCGGCATCCGCATCGGCCGGCCTCTTGATTTCAGCCGGTACGAGGGCATGGTCGACGACCGGTTCGTGCTCCGGTCCATGACCGACGAGATCATGTACGAGCTCATGGCGCTCTCAGGCCAGGAGTATGTCGACAGGTACGCACAGCGAGTCAAAAGCGAGCTCACCGCCGCGCACGAGGCGGCGACCGGGGCGGCCGGCGGTTCCGACGGGGATCCCGGCCACAAGGCTGCTGGTCATACGGTCGACCGGGTCTCGGCAGAGGCGCAGACGAAGGTGTCGACGAAGGCGCCTCGTAGCTCGCGCGCCCGCCGGCGGGCCGGTCGCAATGCCGGCCTGTCGGGCCTGGGTGATCAGACCGACACCCGTCAGGCAGGCTGACCTCCCGCCGGTGGGGCACGGCAGGATGGTCGGCGTGTACTCATCGGGGGATCCTGTAGCGCTCGACCATCCGTCGCGTGGGCGTCGGTCGGCAGGAATGCGCCGTGCCCCGGCACGGCTTGCCGTGACAACTGCTGTTGCCACGGTTGCCATCCAGCTGACAACCGGTGCCGTACCCGCGGCCCGGGCCCAGCCGGCGCCGGAGGTCACGTCGGGGAGTCCCGCACCCGCGCGGTCGGCGGTGACGGATCCACCTGCCGGCACGGTCCTGCGCGCGGGCCGGTTCATCGTCGACCCTGACGGTCGGACGCTGTTCGTGCGCGGCGTTTCGGTGCCGCCCGGTGCCGCTCTCGACCAGGCCACCGTCGCGCAGTGGGCCGCCGCCGGCTTCACCGCGGTGAGCCTTGGCGTGCGGATGGAAGCCGACGGGACGTTCACCGGGCAGCCGGGCCGTGTCGGTGGGTCGGCCCGGCTGCCCGGCG
>NZ_CAAAFR010000152.1:11520-31028 GCF_900634745.1 Protofrankia symbiont of Coriaria ruscifolia | reverse complement strand
CGGGCTTGCCGCCTCCGTCGGGGTCGTCACCGGGCAGGGTCTGCGCGCGATGATCCAGATCGTGCCGACCGCCGCCGCGGCCAGGGCGGGGGACGAGGTGTTCGCCGCGGGTCTGCGGCGGCTGTCAGGCCGGTTCCGTGATGTTGCCGGCCTGGTCGGCTTCGAGCTGATGGTCCCGGCGTCGGCGAATCCCCTGCTGCTCAACGGCGCCGTGCGGGCGGAGGACACCCACCATCTGCTCTGGCGAAACAGCTCAGCCTCGTTCGACCCGACCGCGAGCACAGCGACCAACGACGAGGCGGCGCTCCTGGTCGGCTGGGCGGCCGGGGATCCGGCGACCGTGCTGCGGTTGGTGTCGGCTGCCGAGACCGCGCAGATCGGATGGTTCTTCGACCGGCCGTTGACCGGCACGACCCTCGCCGTCCTCGCCAGGCCCTACCCCTCCGCGGTCGCGGGCGTTCCGGTGAGCTCGACCTACAATCCGTCCGGACGGCTGCTCGCCTTGTCCTACCTGCCGGTGTCCCCGACAGGTAGTGCCTTCCGTCGCGGAGTCGCGACCCAGATCCGTGTCCCGGTCGGCGCCTACCCCGACGGCTACCTGGTGCGGGCGTCCGGGGCCACGGTCGTCTCCGCCCCTGGCGCGGGTGTGGTCTGCCTGGCCACCGATACGGGAGCGGCCCGGGTGGACGTCCGGATCGAGCCGGCGCCCGCCGGTGGGGCTCCGCCGGTCGCGCCGCCGCCTCCCGGTGATCCATGCCCGCAGGCCGGTGCGACAACCCCGGCTGGTACCACGACCCCGGCCGGTCAGACCGGCCGCGGCGGCCACAGCGACGGCAGAGCCGCTGACAGAGCCGCTGACAAGGTCGCCGATGACGACGTGAACGGCGTGCTGCTATGGGCGCTGCCGCTGGCCGGCGCCACGGGGACGGCGGTTGTTCTGGGCGGACTGTTGTGGACGACACGTCGTGGTCGCCGTCGCGGCCTGGTGACCGGCGGAGGATGAGCGTCCCGTTTCGGGAGGTCGGCAGGCAGACTGGATCGGTGGCCAGCCGATATCTCTACGACACCGAGTTCATCGAACGCTCGGAGGGGGGCCACCTCTGGCTGGATCTGGTGAGCATCGGAATCGTCAGCGAGGACGGCACCCGGGAGTACTACGCCGTGTCCACCGAGTTCGACCCGGCCTTCGCGGTGCCGTGGGTGCGGCGCAACGTCCTGGACAAACTCCCGCCGCCGTCCGATCCCAGCTGGCGGTCGCGGGCGCGCATCCGCTCCGACATCATCGAGTTTCTCGGCCTGGCCGGGCCTCCGGAGCTGTGGGCCTGGTATGCCGCCTACGACCATGTGGTGCTCTGCCAGCTTTTCGGCACGATGACCGATCTTCCCCGGCTGTTTCCCCGCTTCACCCGGGATCTGCGCCAGCTCTGGGAGGATGTCGGCCGTCCACCGCTGCCGCCTCCCCCGCACGACGCCCACGACGCGCTCGCCGACGCCCGGCACAACCTCGACCGGTGGCGGATACTGGCACCGCTGCGGGCCCGGCTGTCCCCGGCCCCCGCGAAGTGAAGCTTCCGTGAAGTACGGCTTCCGGGCCGGGAAATTCCCCACGCCACGGGTGCCGGATGTGTTTCTCCGAGCACGTCCATGGGATTACGCTTCCGACCTGACAGGAGTGGCTCGTCACAGGCTAAGACCATTAAGTGACCAGGGGGCCTGGGTCTCCCGGATCTGCCAGGTCGGCTTTCGGATCTCGGACCCGGCGGGGACCTCGGGCGCGAAAAAGATGATCGCGCCGCCTTTGGTCCGCTAGGAGGTACACGGAGTGCGGATCGGAGTACTGACAGGTGGCGGGGACTGCCCCGGGCTGAATGCTGTCATTCGGGCAGTCGTCCGTAAAGGTACGGATGTCTACGGACATTCTTTTGTCGGCTTCCGGGACGGTTGGCGAGGTCCGCTGCAGAATGCCACCGTGCCGCTGGGAGTCGAGGCGGTGCGGGGAATTCTCCCACGCGGCGGTACTATTCTCGGATCCAGCCGCACAAATCCCTACAAGGAGGACGACGGCGTCGCGCGTATTCGGGACACCCTGGCCGCGCACGCGGTCGACGCACTGATCGCGATCGGTGGGGAGGACACGCTGGGGGTGGCCGCCCGGCTGCACGACGAAGGCATCCCGGTCGTCGGCGTGCCCAAGACCATCGACAACGACCTGTCCGCCACCGACTACACCTTCGGCTTCGACACCGCTGTCAACATCGCGATGGAGGCCATCGACCGGCTGCACACCACCGCGGAGAGCCATCACCGTGTCCTCATCGTCGAGGTGATGGGACGCCATGCGGGGTGGATAGCGCTGCACAGCGGTATGGCGGGCGGGGCCAACGTGATCCTTCTTCCGGAGCGGCCGTTCGACATCGACAAGGTCTGCGCCTTCGTCGAGCACCGCTTCGCCTCCCACTACGCGCCGATCATCGTGGTGGCGGAGGGCGCCGTCCCGGTGGCCGGTTCCTTGACCGTCAAGGAGGGGGAGCTGGACGCCTTCGGCCACGTCCGGCTCCAGGGGATCGCCTCCGTGCTGGAGACCGAGATCCGTGGACGGACGGGGCGGGAGTCCCGCGCGACCGTGCTCGGGCACGTCCAGCGGGGCGGCACCCCGACGGCGTTCGACCGGTGGCTGGCGACCCGCTTCGGCCTGCACGCCGTCGATGCCGCGCACGACGGTGCCTGGGGCACGATGGTGGCGTTGCGCGGTACCCGTATCGACCGGGTGCCGTTGGCGGAGGCGACCCGGGAGCTCAAACTGGTGCCGGAGGAGCTCTATGCCGAGGCCGAGGTTTTCTTCGGTTAGCAGGCCGAAGGCGGCGCGATCGTGTTTTCGCGCCGCTGGAAGGCCCAGGTTTCCGGGACGCTACGGGTGACGCTACGGGTGACGCCATGGGCGGTCGATCTGTGCTGCTCTGCCGGCGGTCGGGGAACACCGGGGATGACTGACGTGGTACCGCGGTCGGCCGTACCCTGTAACACTGTGGAAGAACTCGACGCTTGGCGGACCCTGCCGGCCAAGCAGCAACCGAACTGGCCCGACCAGGCAGAGCTGGCTGCGGTCCGCGGCCGGTTGGCGGTACTGCCGCCGCTGGTCACCGCACCTGAGGTTCGGATTCTGACCGAACGGCTCGCGGCGGTCGCCCGGGGTGAGGCATTTCTGCTCCAGGGCGGCGACTGCGCGGAGACCTTTGCCGCGAACACCGCCAACAAGATTCGTGACAAGGTGAAGACGCTGCTGCAGATGGCGGTCGTGCTCACCTATGGCGCAAGCGTGCCGGTGGTGAAGGTCGCCCGGATCGCCGGCCAGTACGCCAAGCCCCGGTCGGCCGACATCGAGGCCAGCACCGGGCTTCCCTCCTACCGCGGTGACGCGGTGAACGACATCGCCGCCACGGCCCAGGCCCGCCGGCCCGATCCCGGCCGCATGCTGGATGCCTACCATGCCAGCGCGGTCGCGCTGAACCTCATCCGTGCCTTCGCGACCGGCGGTTTCGCCGATCTGTCCAAGGTGCACGAATGGAACAAGGCGTTCGTGCGGGATTCGGCGGCCGGGCGTCGCTACGAGATGATGGCGACCGACATCGAGCGGGCCCTGTCATTTATGGCCGCCTGTGGCATCGATCTCGAGCGCACGCCGACACTGCACGGCGTCGAGCTGTTCACTAGTCATGAGGCGCTGCTGTTGGATTACGAACGGGCGCTCACCCGCAGGGAGGACGCCACCGGTTCGATCTACGATCTTTCGGCGCATATGGTGTGGATCGGCGAACGAACCCGTGATCTCAGCGGGGCCCATGTGGACCTGATGTCACGGATCGGTAATCCTCTCGGTTGCAAGGTGGGTCCGAACGCCTCGCCCGACGTGGTACTGGCTCTTGCCGACCGGCTCAACCCCGACCATGTTCCCGGCCGGCTCACGCTCATCACCCGAATGGGCGCCGGTCGCATTCGGGACGCGCTTCCCGCGATTGTTGAGAAGGTCAACTCCGCCGGACATCCGGTGGTGTGGTCGTGTGACCCGATGCACGGCAACACCCGTGACATCAACGGCGTGAAGACCCGGCACTTTGACGACGTCCTCGACGAGGTGCTCGGCTTCTTCGAGGTCCACAGGCTACTCGGTACCCATCCCGGAGGGGTACACATCGAGCTGACCGGGGACAACGTCACCGAGTGCCTCGGTGGTGGCGAACGGATCGGCGAGGCCGATCTGGCCGGCCGGTACGAGACCGCCTGCGACCCGCGGCTGAACACCGGTCAGGCCCTTGAGCTCGCCTTCCTCGTTGCGGAGATGCTGCAGCAGATCAATGCGGCCCGCTCCCAGATCCGGTGATCACCATTCGGTGATCGTGGACTGGTGCTGGTGCCGGTGGTCCCGATCTGGTGATCTTGGGATCGTGATCGTGCCCCGACGGGGCCGCCCGAGGCCAGCGGGTGGTCAAGCCGGTGCGCCGGTACCGGTGGGCTGTACGGAGCCATCCGCATCGGCCGGGGGCGGTGTGTCCGGCGCCTTCGGCGCGCTGGTGGTCGCCGCGACGGTCGGGGCGTGCGGGTTCTCGGAGGAGCGCGTTGCAGGCACGTTCGGGTTGCCGGCAACGCCCGCGGTGCGGGTCTGCGACGGGCTCGGGACCGCCGCGGGGCTGCCGCCGGCCTCCGGCGAGGCGTTCACGGTCACGGGAGGGGTTAAGCCGGAGGCCGGCACCGGTCGCGGTGGGCGTGAGGTGTCCGCCTGGCTGGGTGCGCCTTGCGCCGCCGGTGGGGTGATGTCGGAGGTGCTGAGGGTATCGTGGACTCCGTGCATGTAGTCGAGGGCCTTGGCCGTCATGGTGTGCAGGGGGCCGTCCGGCAGGCTGTCCAGCAGGACGTGCAGGTCCCGTGACTGGTCGTCGGTGAAGTCCTGCACGGTCCGAAACGCATCCTGGCTACCGTTACGGGCCTCGGGGACCAGCACGTTCCCACCGACGGACGCTTCGTGCTGCCAGGCTGTCAGCAGGTTGCGCACGTCAACGGTCTTCTTCGGCAGCCGTCCGTCATCCATGATCGAGTTGATCTCGTCGAGCCTGGTGCGGGCGATGTCGAAATGGATCTTGGCTTTTTCGACCGGGCTGCTGGTGAGGTCGAGCTGGATGTGCTCGACGCGGAGCTTGAGCCCGTACAAGGGCTCGCCGGGGACCGCCCGATGGGTCCCGACAGCGATACCGGCCACCACGACGGATGTCGCCAGAGCACCGAGCAGGCCCGGACGTGAACCGATGATGTTCCAGGAGACGGCCGTCCGGGATGTGGCGGTCCGGGAGAGGACGCTTCGGAGGCCGGGGATGAGGAGGGCGGGTGCCGGATCCTTCGCTGGCAGCGCACCCGCGTTCGGGGCGCCAGCGCCAGGGGTCTGCGCCTGCGAGACCTGCGAGATCTCAGCGTTCGGCGGCTGAGCGGTCAGGCCCTGGGCGAGCAGCCTGGCACGCAGCGCCGTGCGGAACTCCGGGCGCGGTGACACCGGTTCGTAGGCGCGCAGCGCCGCGACAACGTCCTGCCGCTCGCGGTCGCCCGCGCGGGCGGCAGACGGCCTGCTGTTGATCAGCCGGTCGAAACGTTCGGCTCGTCGTCCCGTGAGCAGTACTCCCACCGGAGTCCCCCTGTTTCCCCCTGCACGGTGCGCCGACCGGGCGCTCGCTGCCACCCGAATACACCGTCAGCCCCCATGGTGACGGAGGACACCCCGTATGGGCACGCATCTCGCTCTCGCGGTCGAGGGTGATTCGTCCGGACAGCCGAAGTATGCCGGGAAGATGTCCGCCTGGAACAGTCATATGACAATTACCAGAACTATCCGACGGTGAGGGTCACTTTAGTACCCCGTTCGACTTTGGTGCCGGCGGGTGGGTCCGTGCTCCTGACCGTGTTGTCGTTCTCGAAGAGGGAGAAGTCGTCGCGCTCGGGTCGCAGCCCGCGACGTTGCAGTTCGCGGGCGGCGACCTGATATCTCTGGCCGACGACGTCGGGTACTTCGACCATCTGGCCACCGCCGTCCCCGCCGTCCGACTGAGGCCCCCTGGACACCAGCACGGTGACGACCGAGCCGCGGGCGACCGGCTGCCCCGGATCGGGGGAGGTACGTATGACGTTTCCGCTTTCGACGGTTTCGTCGTTCACGTCGATCCGCGTCACCTTGAGCCCGAGGGCACCCAGCTGGGTCTGGGCCGTGGCAAAGGGCATGTTGACGAGGTTGGGGACCGTCACCATGGCCGGCCCGGAGCTGACGATCAGCGTCACCTGGGCGCCCACCGTGAGTTCGGCGCCCCCGCTCGGGTCCGTCCTGATCACATTGCCGGCCGCGATCGTGTCGTTGGCCTCTGTGCGTGGCGTACTGGAGACGTTGAGTTGCTGGCGGGTGAGACGGGCCTGGGCCTCCGCCACCGACAGGGTGGCGACGTCGGGCACGCGGACCTGCGCCCTGCCCAGGCTCAGGCGTATCCGCACGGTACTGCCGCGCACTGCCTCGGTGGCGCTGGCCGGTTCCTGCCCCATGACCTTCCCGTCGGGGACGGTGTCGCTGGTGGCGGCCTCGTCGTAGGCCACAGCGAACCCGGCATCGGTCAGTGCCTGCACCGCCGCCGCCCGGTCGAGACCCGCCAGCGGCGGAACCCGCACCTTGCCCGGCCCGGACAATGCCCTGGTCGCGACGAGCCCGCAGACCAGGGCGACGGCCACGATCACGGCTACCATCACAGGCCTGCCGCGGGACCGGCGGAGTGGGAGCCGGTAGCGCCACCCGGGCGGCAGGTGGCCGCCCAGGGCAAGGCCGGCGGTCGCGCGCGGCCTGCTTCGGTGGTGAAAACCGGCGCTGTGAGCGCTGTGAGCCCCGTTGCCGGCGGGGTCCCCGGTCGGTTCCGGCAGGTAGGGCAGGACGCGGTGCAGTTCGTCGAGCATGGCGGCCCCGTCAGCCGGCCGCATGTTCGGGTCGCGTGCCGTGGCGTGCAGCACCAGGCCGTCCAGTTCGGCTGGGATTCCCTGCGCGGCTGTCGACGGTGCGGGGACCTCGCCGTGCACCGACTGGTAGGCCACGGACATCGGGGTGGCGCCGGTGTGGGGCAGCACCCCGGTGAGCATCTCGTACAGGACGACCCCGGCGGCGTAGACGTCGCTACGGGTACTGGCGGAGCCGTCGCTGACCTGCTCAGGCGCCAGGTAGCCGACGGTCCCCATCACAACGCCCTGGGTCATGGCGTAGGTCGCCTGGTTGAGCGGCCGGGCGAGCCCGAAGTCGGCGACCTTCACCTGGCCGTCGTAGCCGAGCAGGATGTTCTCCGGCTTGATGTCGCGGTGGATGATCCCCGCGTCGTGGGCCGCCGCGAGAGCCTCGAGGACCGGTTCGATGATCTCGATGGCTTCGGTGGGGATCAGCCGCCCGCGGCTGCCGATGAACTGCCGCAGGGTCTGGCCGCGCACGAGCTCCATCACGAGGTACATCACCGGGCCGCTGGGTCCGTGATCGCTGCCCTGGTCGAGAATGGAGACGACGCACGGGGTGTTCAGCCGCGCGGCGGCGGTGGCCTCCCGCTGGAAACGACGGAGGTAGTCCTCGTCGTGCGCGAACGCGGGATGCATGACCTTGAGAGCGACCAGCCGGTCAAGCCGGTTGTCATGAGCGACGTAGACCGTCGCCATACCGCCGACGGCGATGCGTTCCTGCGCGGTATAGCGCCCGTCCAGCAACCGTCCGATGACGGGGTCTGCGACGGTCGCGTCCACGTTGAACAGCTTAGAGCGCTCGACGGCGACGCCGAAATCCGGCACCGCGACCATACCCGGTCCAGTATGAACGGGGTGGGCCGCCACCGGGACGAGCCACCCGCCGTGACACCTGGCAAGTCGACGCCGCAGGCGCCGCCGAGCGGGCCAAAAGCAGCACGATCATGGTTTTTTCGCGCTGCCGGAGGCCCCGGTCCCCGGAGCGCCAGAAGGCCAAAGGCGGGCGTCGGCAGGCGTCAACGGCCGGTATTCATCTGGGACGGTGACTGCGGTTTCTGCCAGGCCGGTGTCGGATTTCTCACCCGCTATCTCAGCGCGGTCCCGGACGTCTGGCCCTGGCAGGCGGTTGATCTGCACCGGCTCGGCCTGACCGAGGAGCAGGCACGGGACGCCGTCCAGTGGGTGGGCATGGATGGCGCGGTGCACTCAGGTGCGCAAGCGGTGGCCGCGTGGATGACCCTGTCCCGGCAGCCATGGCGGACGCTGGGCAAACTTGTTCAACGCCCCCTGCCCGGCCGCGCCGCCGCCGCCGTCTATGCCCAGGTGTGTCGCAACCGGGGCCGGCTGCCTTCCCCGACCTGGCGCGGATTGTGGTTGTGGGCACGGGGTTTGTGTGGGGGTGCGCCGGCCGGCAGCTGCGGGCCGGCGGGTACACCGCCGCGCTGATCCTCCTCGTCACCGGCGTTTCATGACCGGACCCCCTGTGGGTTTGCCGACCGGCTAATTACTACAGTGCCTGCGTGCCCCGCATTCACCTGGTCTCGAACCTTCCCGGCGCCAGCGCACTCGGTGACCATCTGCGGGGCGCGGGGCTCGGGCCCACATCCGCGCGGTCCGCGGACGCGCTGCTCGTCCTCATCGACCGGCCACTGGACAGCGGCGAGCAGGATGTGCTGGACCGCGCGCGCCAGTCCGTCCCGGTGCTGCTCGCCGGTCCCACCCTGCGGTCGCTGCCACCTGACAGCCCGCTGGTCGAGGCGTCCGGGCTGGTGCCGGGCCGGGTGACGCCGGTCCATGAACTCTGGCTGTTACCGGGCCCGGACGGCGCGGAGTTCACCACGCGTATCGGCGACTTCCGCCCGGTCGACCAGTGGGTCGTGCCCGACAAGCTTGCCGACGACGTGGAACAGCTGTTGATGGTGCGCCATGAGCTGGCAGTCCATCCGGTGTGCACCTGGCGTCCGTCGACGGGCCTGGGCATGCTCACACTCGGTTCGGGTGACAGGACGCTCGCTGATCCTGCTTACCATCGCCTGATCGGACGCTGGTTACGCCACGCCCTCGGCGTGCGTGACGCGCCGCCGGTGCGGGTGGGGCTGCTCGGGACGGCCGAATCCGCAGCCTTCCACCATATGGCCGTCGACGTGACCGAGGGTCTGGAGATGGCCGCGATCTGCGACGGCGCGTCGCGCCCGCCGGGACGTGCCGGGGACCGCGCCGCCCGCCGGATCGTCAATCCGGCCGACCTGGTCGGTGATCCCGAAATCGATCTGATGATCGTCGCCACGCCGACGCACACCCACACGGAGTGGGCGATGCGGGCGCTCGAGGCCGATAAGCACGTCGTGATCGAGCATCCGTTCTGCCTGTCCACGCGGGAAGCCGATGATCTTATAGCCGCGGCCTCCGAGCGGGGGCTCGTCCTGGTGGTCCATCCCGACCAGCGGGACGATCTCGGTTACCGTGCGTTGCACGATGCGCTCCGGGCAGGTGCGGTCGGTGACGTACTGTGGCTGGAGACGTTCCAGGGCGGCTTCGCGCGTCCCGCCGGGACCTGGCACGACGACGCCAGGGTCAGCGGAGGGGTCGTCTACGACCGCGGTTTCGCTCACCTGGACTGGATCCTCGACCTGCTCACCGAACCCGTCGAGTGGGTGTCGGCAACCGCGCACAAACGGGTGTGGCACCACGTGAGCAACGCCGACCACACCCGCATCCTGCTGCACTTCGCCGGCGGCGCCGAGGCCCAGATCACGATCTCCGATCTCGCCGCCGCGCAGATGCCCAGGTTCCATGTGGTCGGAACGACCGGCTCCGTCGTCAGCGAGATCCCCGCCGAGCCGGTCGTCCCCGGCCCGCGGTCCGGACGGCACGCCGAGCGGGTGCTCGGTGCCTCCGCCGGCCAGCTGAACCTGGTCGCCGGCAACGGCAGCCGGACCCGGCTGCCGTTGCCGCCGCCGCCGGTCACCTCGGTCTTCCACAACCAGCTCGCCGACCTGCTCGTGTCCGGCTGGCCCATGCAGCACACCGTGGAGGTGGCTCGGCGGGTGGTCGCCGTGATGGAGGCGGCCACCCAGTCAGTGGCCACCGGTGGGGCTCCGGTCACCCCGGTATGACCAATAACTGTTTCTCGGTGTTTACTTTGACCATGGAGTGGCTGACCCTGCCCGATGTCGCCGACCGGCTCGGGGTGCCCATCACGCGGGTGCGTCAGATGGTGCGGGACCGCAAGTTGCTCGCCGTACGATCCGAGGGAGTGCTGCGGGTCCCGGTCGAGTTCATCCAGGATGGCGCGCTTCTCAAGGGCCTCCCGGGCCTGCTGACCGTGCTCTCCGACGCCGGCTTCACCGACGAGGAGTCGATGGACTGGCTCTTCCGGGAAGATCCGACCCTTCCCGGCACCCCGGTGCGTGCCCTGGCGGAGAACCGTGGCAGGGAGGTCAAACGCCGGGCCCAGGCCCTCGCCTTCTGACCGCGGCTGGTCGTCGTCCTGCGTGCGTGGCCGGCCCGTAGGGTCGGGGCATGACACAGGATGCTGGTGCCGCCAGGTCGTATGCGCGGTCACCGGGGGCGGAGGCGCGTCTGGTCCGGCTGGCCGATGCCAGGCTGTACCTGTGTCTCGGGCTGCGACCGGCTCTGCCGGCGTTCCTCGACGAGGTGCTCGTCGGCGGGGTGGACGTCGTCCAGCTTCGCGAGAAGGGTCTGGAGTGGCAGCCCGAAGCCGATGAGCTCGCCGTGGTGCGGGAGGCCGCGCAGCGGCGGGGGGCGCTGGTCAGCGCCAACGACCGTGCCGATCTCGCCGCCTTCACCGGCGTTGATGTGCTGCATGTCGGCCAGCACGACATCCCGCCCCGGCTTGCCCGCCGGCTGCTCGGCCCGGACGTGCTGATCGGCCTGTCCACCCATGATCCCGACCAGCTCGCCGCGGCGATCGAGGATCCCGATGTGGACTACTTCTGCGTCGGCCCGGTATGGGCGACGCCCACGAAACAGGGACGCGCGCCGGTCGGGCTGGAGCTGCCGCGCCTGGCCGCCCGGCTCGCCCCACCGTTCACTCCCGGTGCCAAGCCCTGGTTCGTCACCGGGGGCGTGGACGCATTCACCCTGGACGAGGTTCTCGACACCGGCGCCCGGCGGGTCGTGGTCGTCCGGGGCATCACGCAGGCCGAGGAACCGGGATCGGCCGCCGCGGCCCTGGCCGGCCGGCTGCGCGCAGCCTGAGCCCCGGCCACGGGTAGCCCGATACCCTTGGACGGACGGGCCCGATCACACGCTCGGAACGAGCCCGCTGCGTAACCTGTTCGTCCGTCGGCGGTAACGGTCCAGACGGTCATGCCTCCGGTGGCCGTGGATTCGGTCCCGGCGCTTGGGACAAACCGTAGATGCGTTGGCTATGGTGCATGCATGGCGACTTTGCGGATCTCAGATGCAGCCGGGCTGTTGGGCGTCAGCGACGACACCGTCCGGAGGTGGGCCGATGCCGGCAGGCTGCCGCTGGTACGGGACGACAGCGGGCGCCAGGCCGTCGAGGGTGCCGCGCTGGCCCAGTTCAGCAAGGAGCTTGCGGCCTCGGCCGACCGGCCTCCGGCTGCGGACGCCGCCGTGGTGGGGGAGTCGGCCCGTAACCGCTTCCCCGGGATCGTGACCCGGGTGGTACGCGACGGTGTGATGGCCCAGGTCGAGATCCAGGCCGGTCCGCACCGGGTCGTGTCCCTGATGAGCCGCGAGTCCGCCGACGAGCTCGGCCTCGAACCGGGCGTGGTCGCCGTGGCTTCGGTGAAGTCGACGAACGTGGTGATGGAGCTTCCGGCGCAGCGTCGCTGACGCCGCGCAACACCGGTGCCGGTCGGTTCTTTCCGGTCTTTCCAGACTTGCCAGCTTGCGGGGACGGATGAAAGCGCGATCGAAGAACTCGGCCGGGGCATTTGTCGCTTGTGTGCTGCCCGATGTTGGTGAGGCGGTCCGCGCCGAGGCCGGGTTCTCTCCCGCGACGTGAGCCGGATCCCCGTGGTTACCGGCCGCCTCCGCCGGCCCCGCACCTCTATCCCGCCCTCTGCCTCCGCCCGCTCGTCGGGTCGCAGCGGGGGGCGGGTACCGGTTCCGCTGGCGGTCGCGAGCGGCATCGCCATCGTGTTCCTCCTGCTCCCGCTGGCCGGACTGCTCGTGCGGGTGCCCTGGCGCAACCTGCCGGACCTGCTGACCGAGCCCGGTGTGCGCGAGGCGCTGCGGCTGTCCCTGGTGACCGCGACCATCGCGACCGCGCTGTCGTTGGCGGTGGGTGTGCCGCTGGCCTGGTTGCTGGCCCGGGTGGCCTTCCCCGGTCGTGGGCTGTTACGTGCGATGATCACTGTGCCGCTCGTGCTGCCTCCCGTGGTCGGTGGGGTGGCGTTGTTGCTGGCGTTCGGGCGCCGGGGAATCGTCGGTCGCTACCTCGACGCCTGGTTCGGGATCACCCTCCCGTTCACCACCGCCGGGGTGGTCGCGGCGGAGGCGTTCGTGGCGATGCCGTTCCTGATCGTCGCGGTCGAGGGGGCGTTACGGTCGGCAGACCGGCGGTTCGAGGACGCCTCCGCCACCCTTGGCGCAAGCCGGTGGGTGACGTTTCGCAGGGTCACCCTCCCGATGATCGCGCCGTCGCTCGGTGCGGGCGGGGTCCTGTGCTGGGCACGCGCGCTCGGCGAGTTCGGGGCGACCATCACCTTTGCCGGCAACTTTCCGGGCACCACCCAGACGATGCCGCTGGCGGTCTATCTCGCCCTGGAGACCGATCCGGACGCGGCGGTCGCACTGTCCCTGGTGCTGCTCGCCGTGGCCGTGGGCGTGCTGGCCCTGCTGCGTGACCGGTGGCTACGCCCCGGGGCAGCCCTGTGAGGAGGATCGACACCGCTGTCGCCGCCGGGCCGCCCACGCAGGCGGGGTCCGCCTCCGGCGGCCCTGACCTGCCCGCCACGCCCGATGGATCCGGTGGATCCGGTGGATCCGGCGACGGTGCGTTGCGGGCCTGCCTGCGGGTGCGGCGCACCAGCGGCTTCACCCTGGACATGACACTGACCGCGACGAACGGGACGACCGTCGCCGTCCTCGGGCCCAACGGCGCGGGCAAGACCACCCTGCTGCGGGCGCTCGCCGGGCTACAGCCGGTCGACGCGGGCCGGATCAGCCTGGGCAGCTTCGTCATGGACGACCCGGAGGCGGGGATCTTCGTCCCGGCGCAGCGCCGCACGGTCGGGATGGTTTTCCAGGACTACCTGCTGTTTCCACATCTGTCCACGCGGGACAACGTCGCCTTCGGGCTTCGCTGCCGGGGGGTGTCCCGGGCCACCGCCCGGGCCGCCGCGGGGGAGTGGCTGGAGAAGTTCGGTCTGGGCGAGTTCGCCGCCCGCCGCCCTGAGGCGCTCTCCGGCGGGCAGGCCCAGCGGGTCGCGCTCGCCAGGGCGCTCGCCGCCGGCCCGCGGCTGCTGCTGCTGGACGAGCCGCTGGCGGCGCTGGATGCGTCCACCCGGCTGGCCGTCCGGGCGGATCTGCGCCGTCATCTGACCGGTTTCGGCGGCCCGTCCGTGCTGGTGACCCACGACCCGATCGAGGCCATGGTGCTCGCCGACCACGTTGTCATCATCGAGGCGGGACGCGTGGTGCAACAGGGTCCGCCGGCGGAGGTGGCACGCCGGCCCCGGACCGACTATGTGGCCCGGCTCGTCGGGCTGAACCTGTACCGGGGCGAGGCCGCAGCAGGTGTCGTGCGGCTGCGCGGCGGTGGCGCGCTCACCGTCGCGGACAGGTCGATCACCGGTCCTGTGCTGGCCGCGCTGCGGCCGTCCGCGGTCATGCTCGGCGTCGTCGAGCCGCACGGCAGCGCCCGCAACACGCTGACCGGCCGGGTCGCCGGGCTGGAACTGCTGGGAGACCGTGCCCGCGTCGCGGTGGACACCAACCCCGCCCTGCTTGCCGACGTCACCCCCGCGGCCCTGGCCGAACTGCGACTGGAACCGGGGCTGCGGGTCTGGGCGTCGTTCAAGGCAACAGACATCGAGACCTACCCCGACCAGGCCTAAGTAACGTCGATCTGGCCCCTGCCCGCCCGGTCGCGGCAGGCGCGGCAGGTGCGGCAGGCGCGGCAGGCGCGGCAGGCGGGAGGAGGGTCAGGGCAGCCGGGAGGAGAAGACCATCGACAGGGCTGCGGCTGCCAGGCCCAGGGACAGGGACAGGCCGACGAACCAGGTGGTGATCTCGTGGAATTCGTTGCGGTAGCCGATGGAACTGCCGAGGCCCTCGTATACCGAACGCAGCTCGTCCCCGGACACGGCCCGGTGGTAGGAGCCCTCGGTCGTCCGCGCGATCTCGCGCAGCGCCTCCTGGTTGACCGGGACGGGGATCTGCTGGCCGCCCACCTCGAGGGTGCCGTCCGCGGTGCCGTAGGCGATCGTGTCGACCGGCACCCCCGCGTCCTTGGCGGTCTCGGATGCCTGGGCGTTCGGGCGTCCCCGCTGGGTCTCTCCGTCGGAGAGCAGCACGATGGCCGCCGGCGGTGGCGTCCCGCCGTCCGCGGCGAGCTGTTCCCCCGCGGTCGTGATGGCCTGCAGACCGGCGAAGATGCCCTCACCGATCGCGGTGGACGGCCCGAGTTGCAGGCCGCGGATGCCGGAGCGGACGGCCTGGCGGTCGGTGGTCGGTGGGACGAGGACCGCCGCTGATCCGGAGAACGACACCAGCCCCAGGTTGATCCGCGGCGGCAGCTGGTCGATGAACGCGTTGGCACCGTCCTTGGCCGCCTCGAGACGGTTGGGCGAGACGTCGGTGGCCGCCATCGAGTTCGACACGTCGACCGCCAGAATGATCGTCGCGCGTTCGCGGGGGACCCGCTGCACCCGAGCCGGCCGGGCGAGGGAGAACACCATGGTGGCCAGCGTGAGCAGCAGGAGGACCGCGGGGACGTGCCGGCGCCACCACTGTGGCCGCCGTGGCATCACCGACGCCAGTAACCCGACGGCGGTGAAGCGCGCCGCATAGACGTCCCGGCGCAGCGACATCGTGATGTAGGCGGCGGCGATGGCGCTGACCAGCACCAGCAGCCACAGCCAGTGGCCGGCGAGAAAGGTCATCGCCCGGCTCCGGTGGGTCGGGGAGCAACAGGTGGGCGTCTGGCCGCGCCACGGGTCCGGCGGGTCGCCAGGACGAAACGGACGATGTCGGTGAGCCAGTCGGAGTCGGTCCGCAGGACGAGATGGCCGGCTCCGGCCCGGCGCAGCGCCGCGTCCACCTCACGGCGGTGTGCCGCGGCGGCCCGGGCGTAGGAGTCGCGCAGCCGGCGGGAGGAGGTGGGCACCGAAAGCGTCGCGCCGGTCTCCGGGTCGACCACGTCGAGCAGCCCGACGTTGGGGAGCTCGAGCTCGCGCGGGTCGACGATCTCGATGGCGAGTACCTGGTGCCGGCCGGCGAGCGCGCGCAGCGGCCGTTCCCAGGACATGTCGACCGACAGGAAGTCCGAGATCACGACGGCCATCCCGCGGCGCCGGGGTGGGTTGCGCAGCCCGTCCACAGCAGCGGCGAGATCGGTTGTGGTCGTGGTCGCGCCGCCGGGGGAGCGGCTTGGCCGGTCCAGCGCGGTCCGCGGCGACGCCAGCAGCGTCCGCAGCAATGCCCGCAGACCGTCCCGGCCGGTGCGGGCGGGGATGAGCCGCGGTCCGGAGCCGGTTGTCAGCACAAGCGCTCCCAGCCGGTTGCCGCTGCGTGCCGTGAGGTAACCGACGGCGGCCACGGCGGCGATCGCGAGGTCGCGCTTTTCCAGGTTCGAGGTGCCGAACTCAAGGCTTGCCGTCAGGTCGACGAGCACCCAGGTCTCCAGCTCGCGGTCGGCGACGAGGTCGTGCACGTGCGGGACGGTGGTCCGGGCCGTGACCGCCCAGTCCATCCGCCGGACGTCGTCCCCGATGTGGTAAGTGCGGCTTTCGGCCTTCTCCGTCCCCGATCCGGGCATCAGGCCCAGGTGGTCGCCGAGCAGCAGGCCGTCCAGGCGCCGGGTGACGGTCAGCTCGAGGCGCCGTAGGGTTCGCTCGATCGACGGGTCCGCCGCGGCTCCCCCGGGTGTGCCCTGCGGGGCGTGGATGCCGAGCCTGCCCGGTCCACCGGCTCCGCCCGGTCCACCGAACCTGTCCATTGGCTGGGTCACCTTCACCCCGACGTTTCCTGGCCGTGGTATTCGGGAAATCCGTGCGGATTGGTGGTCCAGTGCCCGGGATAGCCCTGCTGGCGAGGAGCGACCCGCGGCGCCGGGGTGCCACGCAGGACCCGTTCGGCGATGGCCCGCGCGGACAGCCCCTCCGCAAGGGCCTCGTAGGACAGCACCAGCCGGTGCGGCAGCACGTCCAGAGCGACCGCGGCGACGTCGTCCGGAACGACGTAGTCCCGACCGCGCAGCATCGCCAGCGCCCGTGCCGCCGCGACCAGGCCGAGTGACGCGCGCGGTGACGCGCCATAGGCGAGATGGCCGGTGAGTTCGGGCATCCCGAATTCGGCCGGCGTCCGGGTCGCCAACACCATGCGGACCGCGTAGTCGGCGATCGCGTGATGCACGAACACGTCGGCGGCGCGTTCCTGTAGTTTGATCAGCGTCGGCGGGTCCAGGACACGCTCGGCCCGGGGTGGTTTCACGCCCATCCGCCGGACGATTTCCAGCTCCTCGTTGGTGCTGGGATACGGCACGTCCACTTTCATCAGGAACCGGTCACGCTGCGCTTCCGGAAGCGGGTACACCCCTTCGGACTCGATCGGGTTCTGCGTTGCCAACACCAGGAACGGCGCCGGCAGCCGGTGGGTGACACCGCCCAGGGACACCTGCTGCTCGGCCATGACCTCCAGCAGCGCCGACTGCACTTTCGCGGGCGCACGGTTGATCTCGTCGGCGAGGACGAAGTTCGCGAAGATCGGCCCCAGTTCCACGTCGAAGGTCTCCCGGGTCTGCCGGTAGACCCGGGTACCGATGATGTCGGACACGACCAGGTCACTGGTGAACTGGATGCGCGTGAACGTCCCGCCGACCACCGTGGCGAGGGTCTGGACGGCGAGGGTCTTGGCCACGCCCGGCACCCCCTCCAGCAGGCAGTGTCCGCGGGCGAGCAGCGCCACCAGCATCCGCTCGATCATGTGGTCCTGGCCGACGATCACCTTCTTGACCTCGAAGAGGGCGCGTTCGAGGTGGTCGGCGTCAGTGGCCGTGTCAGGGTTGACGAGAGACTTCCCGTCGTTGGCCGGAGACTTCCCCTCCTGGTCGCGCTCGGGTGCGCCTGCCCCGGACCCGCCCGGGGCAGGCGCACCCGAGCGCGCGAGCCGTTCGTCCATGAGCTGTAGTCTCGCAGCCGACGCGGGGAATCGAGACCTCAAGCCGAACTCGTCAGCCTGTTTGAACAATGAATTAAGGCAAATTTGAGCTTTTCGCGTCGATGCGGTATCGGCTCGTTCGGTGTCCGCCCGCGGCGGACCGCGGGTAGCGGTGACGGACCGCGGGTGGCGCAGCGCGGTGGCGCAGCGCGGTGGCCGGCCGGACGCCGGGCTCGACCCGATACGGTTCCCTGCGTGCCGACTACTTCCATCGGCGGGACCCGCGGCGGGAAACACCGATGACGGATGTCCTCGTCGCCGTGGCCGCCGCTGTCCTGCTGGGTACGGCCTGCTACGGGCTCGTGCTGCTACGCCGACCGCCGCAGGAGCTCAGCCGGACGGTGGGCGGGGTGGGTGCCGTCGAGGTCCGGCTCGCCGCCGGGCGGGTTGAGATCGCCGAGGCCGACCGGGCGGACGCCCGGGTGGAGATGACCGTCCGCCGGCGTGTCGGCCGGCCGCGTCCGGCCCTGGAACGAACGGGCGAACTGCTGCGTATTGACGGGCGTGCCGGCGAGGCCCGGATACGGCTGACGCTACCGAGGGCGACCCGCGTCCGGGCCGAGGTCCGCCGCGGGGAGGTGACTCTGTGGGGATCGGACGGCGATCTCGTGCTCGTCACCGACTCCGGCACCATCGCCGGGCGGGAGCTTGGCGGAGGCGGTGTCGTCGCGCGCAGTCGCACCGGTGACGTCGTCCTGCACTTCGCCCGTCCACCCGAGAAGGTGGCGGCGTACAGCGACACCGGTGCGGTCACGGTCGTCCTGCCGAGTGGCCCGTACGCGGTCGACGTCGAGTCCGCGGACCCGGGCGCGGGTGCGGTCACCATGGGTGTTCCACTCGACGCACACGCGGAGCGGACGGTGTCGGTGCGCAGCAGGTCCGGTCGGGTACAGGTGTGCAGCCCGGCGCCCCAGGGCCCGGCACGGCTGTAGAAACGCCCGGGGGTGACGCGGTTGCGAGCCTGGGCGCTGGAGCTCCGTCTCCGGGCGTTGCGGATGCTTGTCGGATTTACCCGTTGTATCCGGTTGTTCGTCGCGGACGGGACACACACGGTTGGGTCGGGTGCCGGGTTCGGAGCGTGGCAGGGCTTACCCTCAAGGGCATGACAGCGGTCAGGAGCGTCGTGGAAACCCGAGGGCTGACCGTACGGGACTTCCTCGCCTCGGGCCGGCCGTCGTTCTCGTTCGAGTTCTTCCCGCCCAGGACTCCCGAGGGGGAGCGCCACCTGTGGACGGCGATCCGGGAGCTGGAGCCGCTGCATCCGTCCTTCGTGTCGGTCACTTATGGCGCGGGAGGGTCGACCCGGGCCGGGACTGTACGGATCACCGAACGTATCGCGACGGAGACGACCCTCACGCCGATCGGCCACCTCACCGCCGTCAACCATTCCGTATCCGAGCTGCGACAGGTGATCGGCAGCTATGCCGGAGCAGGGGTGCCCAACGTCCTGGCACTACGCGGTGATCCGCCGGGCGATCCGCAGGGGGAGTGGATCGCCCATCCCCAGGGCCTGCACCATGCCGAGGAGCTGGTACACCTCGTCCAGTCGCTCGGTGACTTCTGCGTCGGGGTTGCGGCCTTCCCGGACCGTCACCCTCGCTCGGCCGACTTCGACACCGACGCGCACTACCTGGTACGCAAGCTTGCCGCCGGCGCGGACTATGCCATCACCCAGTTCTTCTTCGGTGCGGATGCCTATTTCCGGCTGGTTGATCGGGTCCGCCGGCTCGGCTGCGAGGCACCGATCATCCCCGGGGTGATGCCGGTGACCAACGTCGCGCAGATCGAGCGGATGGCGAAGCTGTCCGGGGCGGCGTTCCCCACGGACCTGGCCAGGCGGCTGCACGCGGTGTCCGACGATCCGGCGGCTGTGCGGGCAGTCGGTGTGGAGGTTGCCGCCGACCTGTGCGAGAAGCTGCTCGCCGGCGGCGCGCCCGGTATCCACTTCATCACGTTGAACCGTTCCACCGCGACGCGAGAGGTGTTCCACTCCCTGCGCGGATGACGTGAGCCGCCGCTGCCCTGCGAGCGTTGCGGATCTGTGAGCGCCGCGGGCCCGCGGGCGCTGCGGTCTGCCGGCCGCCGGGCTTCGCTTCCTCGGCGGTTTCAGTCGTTGTCCT
>NZ_CAAAFR010000152.1:0-11495 GCF_900634745.1 Protofrankia symbiont of Coriaria ruscifolia | reverse complement strand
CCATTCGTCCCGGAAGGGCTGCTCGCGCACGAGCGCGAAGCCCGCCCGGTTCGCCTCGTCCACCACGGCCGCTACCAGGTCGAGGTCCAGAGTGCCGAACACGGGCGTGATACGTACCGCAACCACCACTTGGTCACGCTTGGCGTTGAAGACCGCTGTCGGGTTCAGGTCGTCGAGTGTCTCCACGACCAGTGGCGCATGCTTGGTCACCGGTGTCTCCTGCGGCCGCCCCGTGGCGGCCCTCGAAAGGCTGACGGTCGTCGGTAGTGTCGGTCGTCATCTCAGACGACGGAACGATACGCAGCAGGCGCGATGGTCCGGTGACCGCCCCGGTGCCGACCGAGCAAGCTATCGCAAAGCGTGGTCGGACCTACATAAGGGTTATGTTCCCACGAACCGCCCGTGGGGCGTCCGGTGCCGGTGAAGCTGACGACGATCCGGCCCTGCCCGGCGCTCACTTCACCCGCCCGCGTGCCGTAGGAGGAGACGGTGGAGCAGTTTCACTTCGACCCGCAGACCTACCTGGCCATGGTCTCGGCCGAGGTGCCCGCCTACGACCAGCTCCAGAACGAGGTGGCGGCGGCGACGGCCGGCATGCGGGTGGCGCGCATGCTCGATCTCGGGGTGGGCACGGGCGAGACCAGCCGGCGCGTGCTCGCCGTCCATCCAACGGCCGCTGTGGTGGCGCTCGACGAGAGTCCAGCGATGCTCGACTGCGCCCAGCCCCATCTGCCACGCGCGGACCTTCTCGTCGGCAGACTGGAGGACCCTCTGCCGGACGGCCCGTTCGATCTGGTGATCTCTGCCCTGGCCGTGCATCACCTGGATGCGCTGGGAAAGGCGGACCTGTTTGGCCGGATCGCGGCCCTCCTCCGTCCAGGCGGCCGGTTCGTGCTCGCTGACGTGATCGTGCCCGACGACCCGCGGGACGCCGTCACGCCTGTCCACGACGTCCACGACAAGCCCAGCCGGTTACCCGACCAGCTCGAATGGCTTCAGCAGGCCGGTTTCAAAGCCAGAACCGTCTGGCGGGACCGCGACCTCGCAGTGGTCACAGCCGATCGCTCCCACCACTGAAGCCGCGGATTTGGCGGCCTCAAGCTGTAGGTGAAAACCGCTGGTATCGCAGCGGTTTCTACCTACGGTTTCCGCGTCTGTAGGTGGATTCCGTCGTTATGGCAGTGGTTTCCACCTATGAGTTCGGTCATCTTTCGTCAGAATCAGCTCTATGCGGTCTCGCAGCGGAGTGGTGAGGTCGGGGTAGTCACCTCTTGTACGCCGGGTGACGCGGTCCTGGTCGGCGCATATGCGTGTACTCTTGATCGTCGTAATTGTGCCGAAGTAAATCGGAAGGCATACGAGGCGACAAATGAAACCTTGGTTTCGTCGTGTGATCGGTTGTTCGCCGTCTGGAACGGCATGTCACCGGCGAACAAGGGCGGGACGGGCTCCGTCGTCGATTATGCAAGATCGCGTGGTGTCCCCGTCGACGTCATATGGCCGGATGGCGCTGTTCGTAGCGCCGGGTAGGGTGTTCCGCGGGTAGCGCCGGCCGGAGCGATCGTCCCGCTGGCCGCTGCAGGCAGCAGCGCCATAATCAGGTGGGCGTTCACGGCGGTGTGTACGGTAAGCGCGAGGCAGCAGGCGCCCGACTCGGCCGTGCGGCTTCACCGGGGCGGAGTTCACACGGCGCGGGCCTGCCGGCAGTTGTCTCCGGCATCGTGGGCGGGCTGCTGCTCGGCCTGCGGGGACGCGGGCTGGGGCTGATCCTGGGCTGGTTCAGTGGGAGTGAGGCGCTTACCCAACACCGCGTACTCGATCCAGCTTCCCGGAAATCGAAAATTCGACAGTAATGGAATGAAGCCCTCGCTGGCGTACAGTCGCCGGGCTCTGCTGTCGGGTAGCTCCAAGGCGGACAGTGCCGCTGTCCGTTCCGGTGCCTCCCGCAGCAGCTCCCGCAGCAGCCTGCGTCCCAGCCCCTTGCCCTGGAACTCCGGCAGGACATGGAACTCGACGATTTCCAGGCAGTCGCCGAGCCAGGTCCCGGCGTCGTCGGGCCCCAGCGCGTCACTGACGACGTCGTGCCACCACTGTCCCTTCAGCCCTGGCAGGGCGTAGGTGAAGCCGACCAGGCGGTCATCGGGAAGGAGAGCAGCCACCGCGCGCAGATCCCGCCGTTCGGCGTGCCGGCGGGCGTGCATGGTCCGTTCGATCGCCGCCCGCGCCGGGTCGGGTTCGTGGAAGTCCAGAAAGGCGGCCTTGTAGACGGCGATGACCTCGGTCAGCCGGGCACGCATCCGCGCGGGCGTCCAGCGGACCAGCCTGATGTTCTCCACCAAGCCTGCCTCCTCGCGCTTTCGTTCCTGCCCCATGCAGCTTGCCTGCCCGGGTGGCCTGTCTACCCGCGTCGATTACCGGCCACGCCTGGGCTGTGTCAGTCCCCTATATCATCCAAGGTGCTTGACAATAACGGGTGCTCGGAGTGTTGCGCCCCACTCGGTCCGGACGAGGGCCCGTAGGCGAATCTTGTGCAGTGTGGTGGCCTCGTTTCGGCCGCCGAATGTTCCCTGCAACCCGAGATGTTCCTGCAACCCCGAGCGCCACCTTGCCGATCTCCACCCCGCAGCGTGGGCCCCGGCTTCGAGCAAGGCCCCTGTGGCCGCGGCTGTGGTCGCGCCGCTTGCCGGAAGCCGCCTGACTGCCGCCTGACTGCCGCCTATCTGCCGCTTGTCTGCCGCTTGTCTGCCGGCCGGCCGGTCGTGCTCGGATGCTCGCCGCAGCCGGACCGACCGTTTGCGCCGTACCCGGCGGTGACGGCACCGGGTCGACGGATAGTCACCGACGCGTCTGCCGTCCAGTCGTTGTCCTCGGCGATGTTGACGGTTCGATCCGGGTGAGGTTTACTCGCTCCAATGTTCGAACGTATGTTCGACTTACTGGAGGATGTCGTCATGTTGGAGGGAGCGGTCATGAGTCGGCAGACTGTAGATCGACAGCCTCGAATCTCGGTCCCCTTCGCGGGGCTGCCCCATCGTTCCCGTGACGAGCTGCTCATGGCCGCGCACCACGGCCTTGACGAAGCGAGCTTCGCCCAGACTCCTGGGCAGCGGTACGCCCTGGCGCACCTGGCAGCGCTGCGTGCCGCCGCTGCCGTCCTTGTCGACCGGGCCCGGCCCCGTCACGGTCACCGTGGTCGGCCCGTCAGCGTCTGGCAGCTGCTGGCGACGGTGGCACCTGAACTGGGGGAGTGGTCGCAGTTCTTCGCAGCCGGTGCGGCTAAGAGGACGGCAGCCGAGGCTGGTCTGTCCGTGGTCGGTACCCGAGACGCCGACGACCTGGTCCGCCAGGCGGAGACGTTTCTCGCGGTGGTGGAAACAACGTTGGGCCTCCCGTCCCAGCCGGTGCTGGTGGCCACAGTTACCGGGTCCACCCCGTTTTCAAACGATTAATTGCTATTGGTGACCGAGGTGACCGACTCGTCTCTCGCCTCTGAACGCCACCCAATACCGCTGATGTAGGCAGGGTTTACCGGTCATGTTGAAATCTTCAATCTTTCTACCCGGGTGTCATTGTTCGTGGGACCTCAGGCATGTCGGTCGGTGGTGTGAGGCCGGGCGGTTGACGATGAGGGGCCGTGTGGCGAGAAGGAGATCGTTGCGCGAGCGATGAGTGCGGTGGCACGGCCGCGTCGACGCTGTCCGTCAGATTGTCGTCAATTCCTTGGAAGAGAGGGTGACCGTGATGGCTGCGGTGACCGTATGTCCGCTCGTGGCAGGCGGCACCGAGGTCCCGCGCTTCCGGGTGGATGTCCCTGTCATGGTCCGTGTCTGCCCTCGCCGGATCATGTTTGTCGGGAGGGGAGCGAGCGGGGAGCCGTGCCGATGTGACGTGACGGTGTGGGTGGTGACGGCGCTGGCGACGCCGTCCGGGTGCTGTGGGCCGGAGGATCCTGACCACGGGTCGTTCCGGAGGCCCCACATAGATCGTTTTGCGTATCGTAGATCGAACGCTCACTATCGGTGACCACTAGTGGGCATCTTGATTACTGGCGGTGGGTTTTCGGATGAATTCGATCATTGGTAGGAATGCTGTGCGGTCGACGCCTAAAGAGCCAAAGGCGGAGCAATCATGGTTTTTTCGCTCCACCGGAGGCCAAAGTCCCCGGATCGCTGACGGGACGGTGCTGCCGGACGCACCCGAGCAGTTGCGGGGGGCTGTGCTGCGAGGCCGGCGGCGTCCACCTGGCTGGGTGCTGCAACTGCTCGGTTTGTCCCTGGGTGGTCTCGTGGCCGGCATCGCCATCGGTTTCCGGCTGCCAGCGTGAGAGATACGTGATGTTGTACGTGATGTGTGAAGGACGATGACGCTGGGGTGGCCGCGGCCACCCCAGCACCGACTACCCTGCCGCGAGGTTCGAGAGCTCCCCAGCGGGCATGGCCCGGGAGGCCCAGGCCCCCGGCCACCAAGGGGCTCAGGTCTGCGGGCCGCCAAGGGGAGGTACGGCATGGCCGTCGAAAGTCGTCCAGTGACGTGGGGGGATCTGCGCCAGGCCGTGGTCTGGCACGGACTGTTGGATGCTCTTGCCACCATGGCGCCACAGGAGGGCGCCACGCTCGGCGTGGTGGACGCGGGCGGTGGGAGCGGCGGGTTCGCGGTGCCGCTTGCCGAGCGGGGTCACCGGGTGACCGTGGTCGATCCCAGCCCGGATTCGCTCGCCTCCCTGGACTACCGGGCAGCGGAGCGCGGGGTCAGGCACCTCGTGACGGCGCGTCAGGGAGATCTTTCCGCCCTGCCGGAGATCGTCGGAGTGGCGTCCTCGGACGTGCTGTTGTGCCACACCGTTTTGGAGGTGGTGGACGAACCCGCCACCGCGTTGGCAACGGCGGCGGCGGCCCTGCGTCCGGGCGGGCTGCTCAGCGTCGTCGCCGCCAACCGGGACGCGGTCGTACTCGCCCGCGCGCTCGCCGGCAGATTCGCCGAGGCACAGTATGCGCTGGCCGATCCCAGAGGACGCTGCGCCAGTTCCGACCGGGCGCGCCGCTTCGATGTCCGGACGCTTGTGCGCATGGTGGGTGACGCCGGAGCCGACGTGATCGCAGTCCACGGGGTGCGGGTGTTCGCCGATCTGGTACCCGCGGCCACCGTGGACGCGGATCCATCCGCGGCACAGAGGCTACTGCAGCTGGAGATCGCCGCATCCTCCCAGGCGCCGTTTCGGGACCTTGCCGCCCAACTGCACGTCCTGGCCCGCCGCCGTGACAGCCGATGACGTGACAGCCGATGAGAGGCCGATGAGATCGGTCGGGATCGTCTACGGGATCATGCGGACGCGGCGGCGGTGAGCACGGGAGGGATGCCGAACGACGAAGGCGGTCGACGTCCGGCGGCAAAGAAGGCGAAGGCAGCCACGGTGGGAACCTCCCCACGGGCGCGAGACCGATCACACTGCATGGCATGGGCCCCTGCTCCTCCGGCGAGGAGGCAGAGCAGGAAGAACCGATCGGTCTGTCTCGGCATGGTTGGTTGCCTACCGCACATGCCCGGTCGTGCCTATTCTTGGGTGTCAGGTTCCGTCTGCCGGACCTGCCGGCCGTGGGAGGAGCGTCGATGCCGCTCTCGGAAAATGAGCAGCGCCTGCTGGATCAGATCGAGCGCGCCCTCGTCGAGGACGATCCGAAGTTCGCGAGTGCGGTCCGCTCGACGAACCCCCGTACCTACCTGTTGCGCAGGGTCCGCCGAAGCCTTCTCCTGTTCGTGGCGGGGCTGGTCGTCCTGCTTGTCGGGGTTGTCCTCAACCGGACACCGCTGATCGTGGTCCTTGGCGTGCTCGGCTTTGCCACGATGCTGTTCGCGGCGTCGCGAGGTGCTGCTGATCTTCGTCGGATCAGTGGTCGGGGTGCTGAGGCCGGTGGTCGTCACCCGTCGACCCCGCATCGTCGGACCCGTACCTCGTTCACCGAGCGGATCGAGCAACGGTGGCGCCGCCGGTGGGACGATCACTAGCCGACGACGATCACCAGCAGGCAGGGCCGATCGCTGAAGGTCGTCGGTGGCAGGGCTTCCTCCCGGGCGGTGTCCGCCGTACGGGAGGGGTTCGCCATACGGGGAGAAAGCAGGTAATCACACCCTGTCCCTGTAAGTTTTTCGGCCGCGTCGGCGTGCCGCTGGACGCCCCGACTCCGGATGGATCCCCGTTCGAACCAGTCCCCTCAGGCCACCCAGGTCGGCGACTACAGAACGTGGGGCTACTGTGGCCCGAGCACGGCTGGTACGTGGCGTTATCTTTTTCAACATCTGTGTGACTGTCTGTAGGTCACGCCCGATCCGTTCGTCCGATGCGCTGGATCGCACCAGTGTCAGTGGTGCGTAACAGGCGAGTTCCTCCGCCTCGGCGATCCGGATCAGGGCTGCCCGGGCCGCCTCGACCTCCTCCTCGCGGATCATCCGCTCGGGAATCCGAGCGCTGGCCGTGATGCGGGCGATCAGCCGCGTCGCGCTGGCTCGTGGGGACTCGTTCGGCCGTAGCGGCATCCCGAGGTCGGCAGAAAGATCGGTCAGTTCGGCCCAGGCGGCGTGCGCGCGGGCGTCGGTCGTCGTGGCCCCGTTGTCGTCATCGGGCGTATCCCGCATGGCAGCCACGAGACGGTGGCGGCGGCGCACCAGCCGCACCAGCGCCGGCACACCCAGTATTGAAAGGAGGCATGTCCCCAGGAGAACCCACCAGAGGACTGTCGGCAGCGGCCCACCACCGGTGGGTTGTACCTGTATGAGGGGCTGGTCCGCCTGCGTGTCCAGCCCGCTGTCAGGGGCGCTGCCAGTGCTCGGGACGGTGGCCGCGGGCGCGGACGGCGGTGCGGTGGAGCCCGTCGTCGCGGAAGCAGCAACCTGACTGGTCGGGTCCTGGGTCCGTGCGTAGTCGGGAGTGGTGATGCCTGCATGCACCGGCGGGGTCGGTTCGAAGTGGATCCAGCCGGCTGAGGCGAACCATACCTCGGGCCACGCATGCATGTTCTTGTTGGTCATCAGATAGGTTCCGTCCGGCTGCCGATCGCCTTCGTTGAAGCCGATCGCCACCCGGGCCGGGATCCCCAGTGTCCGCAGCAGCACGGCCATCGCGGAGGCGAACTGCTCGCAGTAGCCACGCTTGCGCGTGAGCAGGAAGTCTGCCAGCGCCCCGGCCTGCGTGGTGGGAGCACCCTCCAGGTCGTAGGTGAAGGTGCTGCTGTTCAGGTACTTCTCAATGGCGAGGGCCTGCTGGTAGGGGCTGGAGGCGGTGCGCGTGAGCTGGCGTGCCAGGGCTGGGATCCGGGGGTCGATGGTGGCAGGCAGCTCGGTGTCAATCTTCAGCTCGGGTGGGACAGTCACCGACGCGGCCGCAAGATCGCTCCGTGCGGGGGCGGGGACGGAAGCCTCGACCCGATAGGTCACACCGGCGGTGGAGGTTTGTGTGCTGAACACCGTGCCGGTCTCGGCGGCCAGCCGCCAGTCGCCGTCGAGACCGGTGATCCTGCTCGGGAGTCCGGGCAGCGGGAGGTAGTACGTCTGCAGCTCGTTCGACGCGCTGATGGTCGCGGCGACGGTGGTGCTGTGGGTACCGGTTTCGGGTCTGGGCAGGCCGTTGCTGATTTTTGCCTCGCGCCCGGCGCGCAGCGCGCGCAGGGTGAACTGTTGCCCGTCGAATTGCTCGAGTGCGGTCAGCCGCAGGTATTGCGGTGACGTGGTGCGCACCGACAACAGCTGGGTCACCTGGGGGGAGTGCAGTTGCTGTGACAGCGAGACGATCGGTTGAATGACGACCGTCGAGCCGGAGCCCTCGCCGTTGCCGCTGCTCTGACCGTGCCCGACAAGTGCGAGCTCCTCCAGGGAGGGCAACGCGGCCGGGACGGCCACCGCGCACACCATCGCGCACACGATGATCCCGACGGCCTGGCCGCCCGGTCTGCCCGGCGGCGAGGACGAGCCGGACGAGCCGGTGATCGGTTTTCCCCAGCGCTCGACGGTCTCGCGCCCGTCCATTATCAGCAGCAGGAGGAAGCCCGATACGCCGACTACGAACCGGACTGACCCGACACCATGGGGCAGCACCGCCGCCGGCAGCATGAACAGCGCCAGCAGGGGGAGCCCCGCAAGCGCCGGGCGCCGGATCACCACCAGGAAATCGACGATCATCACGACGAGGTAGACGCCGATCACGACGAGTAGCGCAAGACCTGGCCGTTGCGGCACCGGCGCCGCGAACCGGGCCACGTCGTCCCGGCCGGCGGCAACCAGGGAACGCAGGGTGTCCACGGTTTGACCGGTCGGCACCAGGACGGCAAGGGAGGTTTCCTGCGCGCACAATGCAGTCGCTGTGATGATCAGGCCGAGTGTGTCCAGTAGCACGATGACCGGGACGGGCAGCCGCAGGGCCCGGCCCAGCACGGCCGTCCCCGCCGCCACCGCTGTGGCCACGAGAGCCAGGTGCAACCACCACAGGCCGTCGAACAACGGTGCGAGTGCGAACGTGCACAGCAGCGACGCGAGCGCGCCGCCAAGGGTCGCGGTCAGGCGGGGGGCCGGGCGAGGAGTCACCGCCGCAGCCCTGCTTCTGCCTCTGTCTGCCCCTCCACGGTTGGCTCCCCGGTGCGTTCCCGCACGGTCGACGACCGAGCACGGGTCGGCGTCTGGGTGTTCCCGGGTGGGAAGGCTGCCGAGCGTGGCTTGAGCGCATCTGGCCCGACGGCTTCCGAGCCGGCGGCACCGGGCTGGGCGGGAGGCCGATCCGATGAATCCAGTGAATCCAGTGAATTCGATTGATTTGGCAGATCGTGGTGGATCATGCCTGCTGCCGTGGAGTCGGCCCGGTATCCGACCCGACTGTCCCCACCGCCGCCTGCCGTGCCCCGTCCGGACGTCTGCAGCCACAGATCGGCGAGCTTGTCGCCGTATCCGGCGGTGATCACGACCCAGCCGTGACGCTGGAAGAGCGCACGGCAGGCGTTCAGGCTCTCCTCCCTGGCCGTGGAGCGATTCCCGTCCCAGGTCGCGACGTCGACAAGCAGAGCTGTCGCGAATGCGCCGTGTGGGCGCGCCATGGCGAGAATGCCCGCCCTTGCCGGTTCGATGGATCCCAGGACCGCCACGAGCATCCCGTTGCCGTCGGTTCGGGCAATGGCTGCGGCGCCGTTTCCCGGCGCGCCCGGCAACGATGCACCGGGAAACGACGAAGCGTCGCTGGTGGTCACGACAGCGAGTGCGTCCAGCAGCGCGGTGGTGCTGCGGGTCGGGTTGCGCGACCGACCCGCAGCCGGCGTGGCCGTCACACCGCCGTCACATATCAGACTGACCAGCTGGCCGCTCTCGGCCAGATGCGCCGCGATCGAGCCCGTGGCGCTGACCGCCCACTCGAACGACGAGGTCGGCCCATGGCCGACCCAGGCGTCGGACCGGGTGTCGAGCAGCACGGTCGCGCTGGCCGGCCGGAAGCTTTCCTCCCGGCGCACCATCAGCTCACCGGCGCGTGCACTGGTTCGCCAGTGGATCCGCCGCAGGTCGTCCCCGGCCTGGTAGGGGCGGGTGACGAAGTCGTCGGTTCCCAGGGTGGGCCTGGTGCGCTCACGGAGGTTGCCGATCATGATCTGCCGGCCGGGACGCAACGCGAGCAGGGCTTCCAGCGGCGGGGTGACGACCAGCTCGTCGCGGCTGCGGAACGTTCGCGTGAGTTCGCACAGTCCGAACGGATCCGTGATCCGGATCGCCATCGGCCCGATCAGGTAACGGCCGCGCAGCTGGGGACGAAGCTGGTAGGTGAGGTACCGGGCACCCCCCGGCTCCACCCGGTCGAGCACGAAGCGTGCCCGGAAGCCGAGATGAGCGGGGACGTCGTCATCCACCAGCAGCACCGAGGAGGAACGCCGACCCATGTTGTCGATCCGAATGCTGACCGACACCGCTGCCCCCACTGTTGAGCGGACAGGTGCCAGGCGCCGGTGGCAGGCGAGCCGGTAGCGGGTCCTGCACACGAATGCCGTCGAGCACACCGGCAGGGCGAGCAGCAGCAGGCCGACCCTAAGAAGATCCTTTTCGCCGACCGTGACTGCCAGGGCGCAGCAGGCCAACCCGGTCGCCACGAAACAGTGCCCGCGGATGGTCAGGCCGCGCAAGGCCGCCAGGAAGTCCAACACGGCAATCTAACGGCCCCGGCGTGGCGGACGTGTCCCCGGACGCGGGATGGGGACTCGCATGATGATCTCTGCGATGATCCGGGAGGCGACCTCGGTGACGGACGCGCTCGACGCCGCGATCTCCGGTCTGACCAGCAACCGGTGCGTGAGGACCGGTTCGGCCATGGCCTGAACGTCGTCGGGGACGACGAAGGCACGGCCGTCGAGGGCGGCTCGGGCGCGGGCGGTCCTGATGAGGTGCAGCGTCGCACGCGGGGAGGCACCCAGGGCGAGTTCGGGGTGCCTGCGGGTCGCCGTTATGAGATCGACGATGTAGTGGCGTACCTCTTCGGACACGTGCACCGAACGGACCAGGGAGATGAGCCTGATGATCTCGGCGGCCTCGGTGACCGGGTCGACCGCGTCGAGGGGCTCGGTGTTCCCGTGACTGTCAAGCATGGTCAGCTCGGCCGCGGGCGATGGGTAACCCATCGACACCCGGGCGGTGAAACGATCCCGTTGCGCCTCGGGCAGGGGATAGGTGCCTTCCATCTCGATCGGGTTCTGGGTCGCGATGACCATGAACGGCGATTCCAGGTGATAGGTGACACCGTCGATGGTGACCTGATGTTCCTCCATACATTCGAGGAGTGCCGACTGTGCTTTTGGAGAGGCTCGGTTGATCTCATCGGCTATGACCAGATTGGAGAAGATCGGTCCGGGGCGGAACTCGAAGTCGTGGGTGTCCTGCTTGTAGACGCTCACCCCGGTGACATCACTGGGCAGTAGATCGGGTGTGAACTGGATGCGGCGGACGCGGGCGTCGATCGAACGCCCGAGTGTCTTGGCAAGCATCGTCTTGCCGACTCCGGGCACGTCCTCGATGAGTAGGTGACCCTCGGCGAGCAGAACGACCAGCGCCGTCCTGATCACTTCGGGTTTGCCGTCGATGACGCTCTCGACCGAGCGGGTTATGCGCGTCGCAACATCCGCGAGGTGGCGAAGGCCGGTCCCGGACTCGCGCCACTGCATGACGCCGGGTTCCGTCACCGTCACGTCGGCCTCCGTCCCCAGATCGGCGAGGTGGGCCCGGCGGACCCCCCACGAGTGTGACACCCAAGCAGGAGATGATCTTCATGGGTTGGAATCATCTGCCCGCTCTGTCCGGAAAGCGTACTCATTCGCAGCGACGTTCGAGGATAGCTGCCACATCGGTTACCGGAGGTGTTTTTGGCATGTTCGGCCAAAAGACACATTGATGCCGGATGCATGATCTCCGGACCTCGCCGAACGTGGGCGTGGGGGTGTCCGGAGTGTCGGACAGGTGGGGGGGAGTGGGGTACAGTGGCGCGC
>NZ_CAAAFR010000151.1:0-26693 GCF_900634745.1 Protofrankia symbiont of Coriaria ruscifolia | reverse complement strand
GAGTGGGGTACAGTGGCGCGCAGTGGGGGACGGACGCACTGCCAGGCCAGCCAGGGTGGGGTTTGAACGGCCATGAACCTCTCGGGCACGGGCGAGGAGGCTGCCGATGTTCCTCGGCAGCCACACGCCACGGCTCGACGACAAAGGTCGGCTCACACTGCCGGCGAAGTTCCGCGAGGAGTTGGAAGGGGGGCTTGTGATCACCAAGGGGCAGGAACGCTGTCTCTACGTGTTCCCCATGGTTGAGTTCACCCGGATCAGCGAGTCCCTCCGAACCGCGCCTGTTACGGCAAAAGCTCTACGGGATTACAGCCGTGTCTTCTTTTCCTCGGCTTCGGACGACGTTCCCGACCGGCAGGGCAGGATCACCATCCCATCCCCTCTGCGGGCGTATGCGGAACTGACGCGGGACTGCGTCGTCAACGGCGCGAACACCCGGATGGAGATCTGGGACGCGTCCCGCTGGGACGCCTATCTGGCAAGCCAGGAGGAGAACTTCGCCGCGCTTTCCGAGGAGGTGCTGCCCGGCGTCATCTGAGCGTCATACGAGGTGGATACACCCGGTCGGAAGCGGCGACCACCGTCGAACGTTTCGGCGTACTGCCGCAGCCTTGCCGAAACCCGGGGCACAGGCGTGCGCCGAGGTCTCCCCCCGCTCCATACCGGACGCCACTTCCCCGGTGTCCGGTGGCGTGAGCGGGGCGGGACCTGGGCACATGCCGAGCCCGCGGGGTCGGTTGTGAAGCCGGGCTGGCTCCGGCGCACGCAGTCCCACGCCTCCACACCCGGCAGCGTCCGTTCTTCGCATCTGTTCACGTCATCTGTACGTCATCTGTACGTGTACACCGCGGCTTCCGCAAGACGCAATCATGCGTAAACCGAATCTTCCTCCCGCCGCGAGGTCCACGAACCGTTCGAGGAGGTCGAGGTGGACATCATCCACACCCCCGTCCTCTCTGATCGTGTCGTCGCCCTGCTGGCGCCGGCACTGCTCGAGCCCGGGGCGGTGCTGGTCGATGCCACCGTGGGCCTCGCCGGTCATGCCAGCGCGTTACTCGACCTCTGCCCGGCGGCCCGCCTGATCGGTCTCGACCGTGATCAACAGGCACTCGAGCACAGCCGCGCGCGGCTGGCCGACCGCGCCGGCCGGGTCACGCTGGCGCATGCCGTGTACGACCAGCTCCCCTCCGTCCTGGACACGCTCGGCCTGACCAAGGTGCACGGCGTGCTGTTCGACCTCGGAGTGTCCTCGCTGCAGATCGATTCCGACGAACGGGGATTCAGCTACTCACGGGACGCCCCGCTGGACATGCGGATGGACCCGAGCCGGGGCCGTACCGCCGCGGACGTCGTGAACACCTACGACGCCGACGAACTCGCCCGGATCCTCCGCCGCTACGGAGAAGAACGGTTCGCGCGCCGGATCGCCTCGGCCGTGGTCGCCGAACGCGCCCGTGAACCGTTCGTGTCCTCGGCGCGACTGGCCGATCTCGTCCGCCGGACCATCCCAGCTGCAACCCGTCGTAACGGTGGAAATCCAGCAAAACGTACATTTCAGGCGCTAAGGATCGAGGTGAACGGCGAACTCGAGGCGCTCGCCCAGGCTCTGCCGGCGGCCCTCGACGCGCTCACCGTCGGGGGGAGGCTCGTTGTGCTTGCTTACCACTCGCTTGAGGACCGCATGGTCAAGCGGGCGTTCGCGGCGCGGGTACGCCCTGACGTGCCGCCGGACCTGCCGGTGATCCCACCGGATGCCGCGCCGACGATGCGCTGGCTCACCCGCGGTGGGGAGACGCCGTCCCCGGACGAGGTGGCAGCAAACCCGCGGGCCTCCGCGGCGAGGCTGCGCGCTGTCGAGCGGATAGCCGTGACAGCCGGAGGTGCGGCATGAGCGCTCCGGCCCCCCTGCTTGCACGGCAGTCCCGGACCAGGACGAAGCCCGCGGCGCCAGCCGCGCAGACCGCCCGTGCGCCGTACCGGACAGCCCGCGCCGATCGTTACGGCCGCGCGGCGTCGGCTGCGGCATACGGCACGGTGTCCGCTTCGGCGTCCGCCCGGGGGCAGGCCGATACGGCCATCCCGATCCCGTCCCTGGGCGGGCGCGCCGGTGGGATGGCCGCTGCCGCGTCGGTCCTGGACAGCCCGCGCCGGCGGGTGGACGAGCCGCGCTGGTCGTCCGCGCCGTCGCCGTTGCGGGTCGGCCCGCCCCCTGCCCGCGGCCACGCTCCCCGCGCACCCTTCGTCATCCTGTTGTTGCTGCTCATGGGCGGCGGCCTCATGTGCCTCCTGCTGCTCAACACAGCACTTGCGCAGAGCGCGTTCAAGGTCCACGACCTGCGCCAGACCTCGTCCGATCTCCTGGACGAGGAACAGGCGCTGTCCATGCGGCTGGACAGGCTGTCCGCCCCGGCCACCCTCGCAGCCAGAGCAGCCCAGCTCGGCATGGTCCCCGGCGGCATCCCGCAGTACCTGCCGGCCGGAACCCCGATCCCACCCGGTGCCAGTGTGATCGGTACGGATTCCTCCTCCGGCGTCGTCACCGTTGTGGTGCCACCGCCGGGACGGACGGCCGCCGGTTCGGTGGCCGCCGGTGGCGTACCGGCCGGAGGCACGCCTACCAGTGGCGCTTCGGCCGCAGGCGGGTCACCGGCCGGAGGCGCTCGGTGAGCTCCACGCTGCACCGTGGGTCGCTGCGTAACCGGTTACGGTCACGTACGGTATCCGGTCCTGCTCGTCGTGGCGCCGCGGACCGGTGGTACGAGGGTGACCGCGGCGGGTTCGCCCCCGGCTACGCCGATCCGGACGGCTACCGTTCCACAGCGGCCGCCAGCGCCTCCCGTACCGCCCATGGGGAGGCTTACGGGGACACTGACCACGGAGACGGCGGTCCCAGCTGGGACGAGTACGTATACGACACGGACGGTTACCAACCGGACCATGGCCGGGTGGACAGGCAGCAGCGGGGCCGGCCGTCGAATCCGCGCCGAGTCCGCCGACCCGCCCCCAGGGGTTATCAGGCGGGCACGTCACGGACCCGGGCGGGCAGGCCGGGCACCACCGCGGTCCGTCCGCCGTCACCGCGTACCGCCGCGACCCGTCCGCCCATGCGCCTGGGCAGCCCGCGCCGCAGACTGCGGGTCTCCGTCGTCGTCCTCTGCGCGCTGCTGGTCGTGCTCGCCGGCCGGCTGACCCAGCTGCAGGCGTTCCAGGCGTCCACCTACGCCGAACGCGCCGAGCAGCAGCGACTGCGCACGGTGGCGTTGCTGGCGCCCCGTGGTGTCATCACCGACCGTAGTGGGGCGACGCTGGCGCAGGACGTCGAGGCGCGCGCGGTGTACGCCGACCCGCACAACGTCACCGACGCCCGCGCCGTCGCGAACGCCCTCGCGCCGCTGCTGGACGTGCCCGCCGACACTCTGATACCGAAACTCGCAGGCGGCGGACGTTTCGCCTACCTGGCCCGTGGCCTGGACCCGGCCGTGGGCAAGACGGTGACCGACCTGGGACTGCCCGGCATCGGCGTCCTGGAAGAACGCCGGCGTCTGTACCCTTCCGGCGCACTCGCGTCCAACGTCGTCGGATTCACCACGATCGGTGACAGCGATGTGATCGTCGGCGGCGGTGGTGTCGAGAGTGCCTACGACCGACTGCTGCGCGGGACGGACGGCCTCCGCCGGGTCGAGGTCGATCCGGCCGGGCGGATGATCCCGTCGGCGGCGAGCCGGGAATCCGACCCGGTACCGGGATCGAGCGTACGGCTCACCCTCGACCGTGACATCCAGTGGGCCGCGCAGCAGGCACTGGCCGAAGCCGTGCGCACGACCCAGGCTGACGGCGGCAGCGTCGTGGTGATGGTCCCGGGCACCGGGGACATCCTCGCGATGGCGGACGCGCCCGGCTACGACCCCAACAAGGTCGGTACCGCCGATCCGGGCACCCTGAAGAACCGCGCCACCCAGGACGTGTACGAGCCGGGGAGCGTCAACAAGGTCATCACCATGGCCGCGGCGATCGACCGCGGCCTGATCTCGGCGGAGACCCCCGTGACGGTACCGCCGAACATGCGGATCGCGGGCCGGACCTTCACCGACGCCGAGCCGCACGGGGTCGAGCACCTCACCGCGGCCGGGGTGCTGGCGGTGTCCAGCAACCTCGGGACGATCCAGATCGCGCGCAAGCTGGGTTCGGCCGGCCTGGAAAGCGCGCTGCGCGACTTCGGCCTCGGTACCAGGACCGCACTGCGCTTTCCGGGCGAAAGCGCCGGCATCCTGAGGCCCGCGTCGGAGTGGGATTCCCAGCAGGCGGCCACGATCTCCTACGGGCAGGGGATGTCCGCGACCGCGATCCAGATGGCCGCGGTCTACGCCACCATCGCCAACGGGGGCGTGCGGGTCGCGCCCCGTCTGGTGGACAGCACCGTCTCCCCGGACGGGACCGTGCACACCACACCGCGCCAGCCCGGCATCCGGGTGATCAGTGAGGCCACCGCGGCCACGGTCTCGCGGATGTTGGAGTCCGTGGCCACGGACTCGGGAACCGCACCGCTGGCAGCCATCGACGGATACCGGGTGGCGGGCAAGACCGGAACGGCGCAGCGCGTGGGTCCCTCGGGTCGCTACGACGGCTACGTCGCCTCGTTCGTGGGTTTCGCCCCGGCCGACCAGCCCAGGGCGATCGTCGAGGTGGTGCTGGACAACCCCCGCGACGGCCACTACGGCGGGACGGTCGCCGCACCGGTGTTCCAACGGGTAATGACCTTCGCGCTGGCGACACTGGGCGTGGCCCCACCCGGCACGAGTGCGCCGAAGCTCGTCCTCGATCTGGACGCCGACCGTTGACCTGCCGCGGGTCCCGTGACCCGGCGCAGGTCCCGGCGGGCCGGCTACTAATGTCGTTGGCGTGACCTCACCGGTGTTGCGTCCGGTTGCCCCGCTCGCACGGGCGCTCACCGAGCTGACCGCCGGATACCACGGTCTTGCGGTGACCGGCGGCTCCGGCGAGGGGGTGGTCGTCCGCGGGATCACCCACGACTCGCGTGCGGTGCGCCCTGGTGACCTGTACGCGGCCCTGCCCGGTGCGCACGTGCACGGGGCCGCCTTCGTCGAGCAGGCGGTCACGGCCGGCGCGGTGGCCGTGCTGACCGACCGGGCCGGCGCCGAACGCGTCGCGGCGGCCACGACCGCGGGCGGGGGCGTCCCGGTGCTCCTGGCCGCGGACCCGCGGGCATCGCTGGGACCGATCGCCTCCCGGGTGTACGGCGCCCCGTCGGCAGCCCTGAAAGTGCTGGGGGTCACCGGCACCAACGGTAAGACGACGGTGGCTTATCTGCTGGAGGCGGGGCTGCGCGCCGCGGGGCACACGACCGGGCTGGTCGGGACGGTGCAGACCCGGCTGGCCGGTGCCGCGATCCCCTCGGTACGCACCACCCCGGAAGCCACCGACCTGCAGGCGCTACTCGCGGTCATGGTCGAGCGTGGGGTGACCGCGGCGGCGATGGAGGTCTCCAGCCACGCCATCGCCCTGCACCGGGTGGGCGGGATCCGCTTCGCCGGGGCGGCCTTCACCAACCTCAGCCAGGACCACCTCGACTTCCACCCGTCGATGGAGGACTACTTCGCCGCCAAGGCCGCTCTGTTCACCCCCGAGCGGACCGGGGTGTCCGTCATCGACACCGACACATTGTGGGGATGCCGGCTCGCCGCCGCCGTCCCGGATGCGATCACCTGCGGGATGGACGCCGATGCGCACTGGCGCGCCGTCGACGTCGCCGCCGGCCCCACCGGGACCACCTTCGGCGCGCTCGGCCCGCACGGTCAGGACGTCCGGGTGCGCATTGCGCTACCCGGAGCCTTCAACGTCGGCAACGCCCTGGTGGCGCTGGCGCTGCTGGTGGCAACCGGTGTCCCCGCACAGGTCGCGGCAGCCGGTCTGGCGAGTCTTCCCGGCGTACCGGGCAGGATGGAACGGGTCGACGCCGGCCAGCCGTTTCTCGGCCTGGTCGACTACGCCCACACACCGGACGCGGTGGAGACGCTGCTACGCACCGTGCGGCCGCTGGTGGCCGGCCGCGTGATCGTGGTGCTCGGCTGTGGCGGCGACCGTGATCGGGGCAAACGCCCGCTGATGGGTGCTGCCGCCGCCGCCGGCGCCGATCTTTCGATCTTCACCAGTGACAACCCCCGGTCGGAGGATCCGGAAGTGATCATTGCCCAGATGTGTACCGGCGTGCGGACGTTGCCCGTCGGCGCTCGCGGCGGCGTCATGGTGGAGCCGGACCGCGCCGCGGCGATCCGCCTCGCCGTGAGTTTTGCCCGGCCCGAGGACGCGGTCGTGCTGGCCGGCAAGGGACACGAGACCGGTCAGGAGCACGGGGGCACGGTGACGCCCTTCGACGATCGTGACGTGTTGCGGGTGGAGCTGGCCGGGCGGCGTCCCGCGTCATGGCAAAGCCCGGCATGAGGGGCGTCCGCCGGTGATAACGCTGACCCTGCACGAGGTCGCCGTGGCCTGCGGTGGCCGACTGGAGGCCGTAAGCGACCCTGACGCTGCGGTGACCAGCGTTGTCATCGACTCGCGCCAGGTCACCGCCGGTGCGCTGTTCGTCGCTGTGGCCGGAGCCCGGGTCGACGGCCACGACTTTGCCGCGGACGCGGTGAGCGCCGGCGCGACCGCGGTGCTCGCGGCCCGGCCGGTGGGCGTACCGGCGGTGCTGGTCCCCGACCCCGCCGCGGCGCTGGCCGCGCTCGCCGCCGAGGTGCGCAGCCGGTCGGCGGCGACCGTGGTCGCGGTGACCGGCTCGGCGGGCAAGACCACCACCAAGGATCTCCTCGCCGACCTGCTGGGCGAGCTCGGGCCGACTGTTGCCGCCGCCGGTTCGTTCAACAACGAGATCGGCCTGCCGCTGACCGTCCTTCGCATCGAACCGGCCACCAGATTTGCCGTGCTGGAGATGGGTGCCCGCGGGTCCGGCCACGTCGCCGCCCTGTGCGCGTTGGCCCGGCCGCAGATCGGGGTCGTGTTGAACGTCGGCTCGGCGCATGTCGGCCAGTACGCCGACGGGCGGGCCGGTATCGCCCGGGCCAAGGGCGAACTGGCCGAGGCCGCGTCCGCGGCCGTCGTCCTCAACGCTGACGACCCGCTGGTCGCGGGGATGGCCACCCGCGCCCGTGGCGAGGTGATCACGATCGGTGGGAGTACCCGAGCGGACGTGCAGGCGCACGGTGTGCGGGTCGACGACAACGGCTCGGCCCGCTTCGAGCTGGTGGCCGGCGGCGAGCGGCATCCGGTCTCGTTGAACCTCGTCGGCGAACACCAGGTCGGCAGCGCGCTGGCTGCCGCCGCGGTCGCGATCCGGCTCGGGCTCCCGCCCGCGCGGACGGCCGCCGCGCTGTCGCGGGCACGGGCGCGCAGCCGCTGGCGGATGGAGGTGACGGTGACCGGCAACGGCGTCACCGTCGTCAACGACGCCTACAACGCCAACCCCGAGTCCATGCGGGCCGCGCTGAAGACCCTGGCCGACATGAGCCGGGGCCGGCGGGCCTGGGCGGTTCTCGGCGGTATGGAGGAGCTCGGCGCGAGCGCCGACGACGAGCACGAGGCCCTCGGCCGGCTCGTCGTCCGCCTCGGTGTGGAGCAGTTGGTGGCGATCGGCGCGCAGGCACGCCGGATACACCTCGGGGCGTCGCTGGAGGGTTCGTGGTCAGGGGAGTCGGTGTGGGTCGCTGACGTCGAGCAGGCGTGCAAACTGCTGCGGGAGCGGTTGGCACCGGGTGACGTGGTGCTGGTCAAGGCATCCCGCGCATTCGGGCTGGAGCGGGTCGCGAGCGAGTTGACGTCGGGCGCCGTGCCCGGCGAGTGGGGTGCGCACGGGTGAGAGGTGTACTGGTCGCTGCGCTGGTCGCCCTTGTGGTGTCGCTGCTGGGGACGCCATCGGTGATCCGGCTGTTCCGCCGGCAGGGCTATGGTCAGGAGATCCGTGAGGACGGGCCGTCCAGCCACCTCACCAAGCGGGGCACGCCCACCATGGGTGGGACGGTCATCATCCTCGCGGCGCTGGCCGGGTACTTCGTCGCGCACGTCGTCACGATGAAGGGTTTCACCGCCTCGGGGCTGCTCGTCCTGATGGTCATGACCGGTCTCGGTGTGGTCGGCTTCCTCGACGACTACATCAAGATTCGTAAGCAGCGCAGCCTCGGGCTCACGGCCCGGACCAAGTTCGCCGGCCAGGCCGCGGTGGCGCTGGCGTTCGGGCTGCTGGCCGTCCGGTTCAAAAACGCCGACGGACTGCTGCCGGGGTCGACGTTCGTCTCGATCGTCCGGGACACCGACATCTCGATCGGTCTGGTCGGCTTCCCGCTGCTGGCCTGGATAATCATTGCGGCGACGTCGAACGCGGTGAACCTCACCGACGGGCTGGACGGGCTGGCCGCCGGCACCTCGGCGATGGTGTTCGGCGCCTATGTGGTGATCTCCTTCTGGCAGTTCGGCAACCTGTGCGAGCCCGGGGCAGGTGGTGCCGGGTGCTACCTCGTCCGTGACCCGCTGGACGTCGCGCTGGTAGCGGCCTCGGCCATGGGCGCCTGTTTCGGCTTCCTGTGGTGGAATGCCAGCCCTGCGAAGATATTCATGGGTGACACCGGTTCCCTCGCCCTCGGCGGCGCGTTCGCGAGCATCGCCATCGTCAGCCGGACGGAGCTGCTGTTGTTCGTCCTCGGCGGGTTGTTCGTCGTCGAGACGCTGTCGGTGATCCTGCAGGTCGCCTTTTTCAAGGCCACCCGGAAGCGAATCTTCAACATGGCGCCGATCCATCATCACTTCGAGCTGGCGGAGTGGCCCGAGACCACGGTCATCATCCGCTTCTGGATCGTCTCCGGGCTGGCCGTGGCGTTCGGACTCGGCCTGTTCTACGCGGAGTTCCTCTCCCATGGCGGTTCCTGACGACTTGCGGACATTATGCATATCCAGCGGCTACCCGTGGTCGTCCCGGCGAATGGCCGTCCCGGTAAATGCTGCCACACGTCCAGCGTATCCTCGATGTGCGCACGGCGGTTCGGCGAGTCAGGACGGGCGGTATGCGACATTGACAATCGATGACAAGCCGACCGGCAACAGGCCAGCTGGCGGGGAAATGGCCGTCGGCGTGATGAATTCGCAGGTCCGGCGAACCGAGTCGGGTCTGGAGGTACTGCGCTGGTCCGGTTTCGACGACCGTCGGGTGGACGTTTTCGTCACCACTCGTCATGGTGGTGTGTCGTCGGGAGGCTACGCGTCGCTCAACCTGAGTCTGCGCGTCGGGGACGACGACACCGCCGTGCTGGAGAATCGAATGACGGTGGCGAAGGCTCTCGACGCAGCCCCTGACGACTTCGTCTTCTGCCAGCAGACACACGGATCGGGCGTGGCCACCGTGACCGGCGAGCACCGCGGCCGCGGCGCTTTTTCGGCAGCGGAGGCGATAGCACAGACCGACGCGCTCGTGACCACGGTCCCCGGGGTCGTTCTCGCCATCCTCGCGGCCGACTGCCTCCCACTCGTCCTGCACGATCCCGTGGCCGGGGTGCTCGCCTGCGTGCACGCCGGTTGGCGTGGAACAGCGCGTGGCGTCACTCCGGCGGCGCTCGCCGAGATGCGGCGGTTGGGTGCTGACCCGGCGAATGTCGTCGCCGCTGTCGGGCCGGGTATCCACCCGGACGACTACCAGGTCGGCGTGGATGTCGTCGACGCCTTCCGGTCGGTGTTCGGCGGGCAGGCCGATACGCTGATCCGGTCTGTCGATGGCGGGAAGTGGACGGTCGATCTGGGGCGCGCCAACGTCACGCAGCTGCTTGCGGCGGGTGTGAGAGAGAACAATATGCACGTCACCGGCCTTGGCACCGGCCCGGGCACGCCGTTTTTCAGCCACCGCGCCGAGAACCCGTGCGGCCGGTTCGCCGCTGTGGCCCGCCTGCGTGGAAAGGATCTCCCGTGAGGGTGTCACCTCGGCGTGGTGAGAGCTTCCGATACGTCGGCTACGACATCGACGCCTCCCGCAACCGGCTCGTGTGCCGCTACCGGCTCGACGGGCGGGAGTTCCGCGAGGAGGTGACGTTCCCCGGCGGTGGTGCCTGGGACGAGCCGGCGGTCGCCGAGGCGGCGCGGCTGGTGTTCCTGTTGGCCGCGGTCTCCTATTACAAGTCGGCTGCCCCGCCGGTCGTCGACCTCGGCGACACCGCGGTGACGGACGTCGAACGCGTCTTCCTGCGCGAGTTCTATCTGGACGGTCTGGGCGAGTTCGCCTACCGCAACAATCTCGACCTTTCCGACCTGCGGATCGTGGGTTCCCGGTTGGCGCGGACGGCACCGGTGGCCTTCAGCCCGCAGGACGGCCGGCCGCTGGTGCCCTTCGGCGGTGGGGTGGACTCCATCGTCACCGCGGAGCTCCTCCGGCCGCTGGCGAAGGATCCGGCGCTGTTCGTGGTGAACCGGCCCGGGGACCGTTTCGACGCCATCGAACGGCCCGCCGGTGTCACGGGTTTTCCGGTCGTCCGGGCAGAGCGGCTCATCGACCCCCAGCTGCTGCGCTCAGGAGAACTCGGCTTTCTCAACGGGCATGTTCCGGTCACTGGAATTCTCTCGGCGATCGCACTCATGGCCGCTGCGCTGGACGGCCGGGACGCCGTGGTGATGTCCAACGAATGGTCGGCGTCCGTGGGAACCGTCGAGGTCGACGGCCGGTCCATCAATCATCAGTATTCCAAGGGCGAGGCGTTCGAGAACTCCCTGCGCTCGGTGCTGGCGGAAACACTGGCCGGCCGGCCGGATTACTTCTCGCTGTTGCGCCCGTTCACCGAGCTGTGGATCGCGCGACGGTTCGCCGCGTATCCCCAGTATTTCGACCATTTTCGCAGCTGTAACCGGGCCTTTCACCTCGATCCGGCGCGGCGTCTGGACCGGTGGTGCGGCCGGTGCGACAAATGCTGCTTCATCGACCTGATCCTCGCTCCGTTCCTCGACGAGCCGACGCTGCGGCGGGTGTTCGACGGCCGCGAGCCCCTGGCCGATCCGGCGCTGGTGGGCCGCTTCCAGGCGCTGCTGGGCCTTTCGTCCGAGAACAAGCCGTGGGAATGCGTCGGCGACGTCACCGAATGTCGTGTCGCGACCCTGCTGGCCGCCCCACGCCGCGACCGGGCCGGTTCGGCCGTACTGGCCGCGCTCGGTCCCCTGTCCGGGGAGCCCACGCCCGAGGAGCTGCTCACACCGCATGGCCGCCACTTCGTTCCGGACCGGTATGCGCCCGACGATCTCCTGGTCTGACCTGCGTGGCCGCACGGTCGGTCTCTACGGCCTGGGCCGCGAGGGCGAGGCCAACCTGCGGGCCTGCCTCGCCCTCGCGCTCGACCCGGTGCTCGTCGACGACGCTCCAACCCGTACCTATGTCGAGGGCAGGCCGCTGTTGGCGACCGTATCCGGCGGACTTGACGCCCTCACTCGTTGTGATGTTGTTGTCAAGGCGCCGGGGATCTCGCGGTACGGCCGGACCGTGCGCAGCCTGGAACAGCGCGGTATCCCGGTGGTGGGCGGTGTGGGCCTGTGGCTCGCCGAGGCAGACCGGTCGAAGGTGCTGTGCGTGACCGGGACCAAGGGCAAGAGCACGACCTCGGCCGTTGCCGGGCACCTGCTGACCCGGCTCGGCTACCGATGCCTGGTCGCGGGCAACATCGGTGTGCCGCCGTACGATCCGCGGGTCGGCGCCGAATACGACTTCTGGGTCGTGGAGGTGTCCAGCTACCAGGCGACCGACCTGGGGTGTTCCCCGCCGGTGGTCGCGCTCACCTCCCTGCATCCCGATCATCTGCCGTGGCACGACGGTGATCTCGAGACGTACTACCGCGACAAGCTGTCCGCCTGCTCGCAGCCCGGCGCCGAGCTGACCGTCGCCAACGGCGACAGCGACCTGATCCGCGCCCGCCGGCACCTGCTGGGCCCCCGAGTGCGCTGGGTGCACGACGGCGACGGGGCCGGTGACTGGACCGGGCGGCTGGGCCTTCTCGGTGCCCACAACCGGCGCAACGCGGCAATCGCCAGGGCCTGCCTGGTGGCCCTCGGCGTGCCCGAGGCGGAGGACGACGACAAGCTGCGGGCCGCCGCGGAGGGCTTCGCCGGTCTGGACAGCAGGCTGAAGATGATCGGGTCGGTGGACGGGGTCAGCTTCGTCGACGACAGCCTGTCGACGAACGTCCTGCCGACGCTCGCGGCCGTCGAGGCATTCGGCGACCGCCGGATCGCCCTCATCGTCGGTGGTCACAGCCGCGGCATCGACTACCGTCCACTGGCTGTCGGTCTGCGCGCACGCACCCTGGACACGCTGCTGGTCACGGTCCCCGACAACGGCCCGGACATCCGTCGTCAGGTCAGCGAGGCCGGTGCCGGGGCACACGTGACCGCGGTGGACGCGCCCGACCTCACCGCCGCTGTCGTCGAGAGCTATCACTGGGCGAAACCCGACGGTGTCGTCCTGCTGTCGCCGGCGGCGCCGAGCTTCGGACGCTTCCGTGACTACAGCGAGCGCGGCGCCGCCTTCGCTCTCGCCATGCAGGACTGTCGAACCCGCTGACACCACGAGCCCGACATCTGCGGTCGTACCGGTACGACACCGGTACGACACCGGTACGGCGGGGGTTCGGGCGGTCAGGGCGCGTCCGGTAGCAGGACGTTCGGGTTGAGGATGCCGGCGGGGTCGAGAGCCTGCTTGATGCGGCGGAACGCCGCGATCTCGCTGGGCGAGCGGTTCAGTGGTAGCCAACGGCGTTTCGCGGTGCCGATCCCGTGCTCCGTGCTGATGCTGCCGCCGTTGTCGGCGACGAGCCCGAACACGGCGTCCTCGACCCGCCGATCCTCGGCCTCTCCGCCGGTGCCGGTGACGTTGACATGCACGTTGCCCTCGGCAACGTGACCGAACAGCCAGGTCCTCGCCTCGGGGGCGATCCCCGTGACGGTGGCCGGGACCATCTCGACGAACGAGGGCAGGACGGCCAGCGGCAAGGTGACGTCCATCTTCACGGGCGTGCCGAAGGTGCTGATCGATTCGGTGTGGCGTTCCCGGTAGGCCCACAGGGCGCGGCAGCCGCGTGCGTCGCCCGCCAGTGACGCGTCCTGTACTCCCGGCAGACCGGCAACGGCGTCCGCCAGCGTTTCCAGGACGGTGGCTCGACCGGCCGAGCCGGTACCGGCGATACCTCTGCCGGCGATACCTCTGCCGGCGATACCTCTACCGGAGATGTTCCTGCCGGCGGTGCCGCTGCCCGGGATGCCCCCGACAGCGGTGCCGCTGCCCACCGCGTATGCGCCGGTCTTGTCCGCGATCTCGACAAGGAGATATGCGGTGTGCCTTCCCCGCAGTGGCCGGGAGAGGTGGCATGCGCGTATCACCAGGTCCAGGCCGGGGGAGAGCATGAACTCGGCCGCCGCGAGCGCGGGCAGGCCGTTGCGCAGCAGGGATGCCGCGGTGACGGCCTGTTCCACCGAGGCGAAGCCGAGCAGGCCGACCGCCCGCGCCCGGGTGGCCGGTACCAGCCGGACCCGCACCGCCGTGACGACGCCGAGAGTCCCTTCGCTGCCCGCGAGCAGGGACGGCAGGTGGTAGCCGGTGTTGTCCCTGGGGAGGCCGGCAAGGTGGGAGATGATGCTGCCGTCACCCACAACGGCCTCCACGCCGAGCAACTGGGCTCTGGTGTCCCCGTGTTGCAGGACCCGCAGACCCCCGGCGTTCGTCGCGACGGTACCGCCGACCGTGGCGCTGTCCCGGCTCGCGAGGTCCACGCCGTACGCAAGGCCGGCGGTGGAGGCCGCAGCGTGCAGGGCACTGACCAGTACTCCCGCGCCGACGGTGGCCTGCGCGGCCGCCGTGTCGACCGACAGGGTGTCGGTGAGCCCACGCAGGCTCAGCACGATCTCCCCGCGGGTCGGGACACCGCCACCGACGAGCCCGGTGTTGCCGCCCTGGGGTACCAGCGGGGTTTCGTGCCTTGCGCAGATCTCGACGGCCGCTGCCACCCCGGCGGTGTTCGCCGGCCGGACCACGGCGGCCGTCCGCCCGACGAAGCGCCCGGTCCAGTCCCCGACATAGCCGGCCATGATGTCGGGGTCGGTCAGCAAGCGCGTGTCGCCTATCGCATCACGCAGTGTTTCCAGTACGTGGTCTCGGGCCATGGTTCAGGCTCTTCCTCGTGATCTCTTTGTCGTAGCCGGCGTGGCGGCAGGATGAGCCGGCAGGTTTGGCCGGACAACACGTACCACTGTTGTGATGATCTGCTACTTCGCATACATGGGCGACTCCGCAAGGTTGATTTTTTGATCGGCGTGTACAGCGGTCTGCCAGTTGGTGCCCGACACGCCATCGACGGTCGGTGTCGAAAAGGCCGCCGGCATGGACTATTCGGTGGGAAGGGCGTAACCGTGCTCCGTACCGGGCCGCGTCCGTCCTGGTGATCCGGGGATTCAGGGGCAGCGAGAGCGAGAGGACGTGCTGGGGCGTGGTGTCGGGGTGAGCGGTGGGACCGGTCTGATCACAACAAGCCTGCCCCAGGCCGGTGTTTCCCGACCGGGCGGACGCGGTGGTGACGACACCCGGGTGCCCGTGCTGGCCCGGCCGCTTGCGTCCTACTACCTTCTGCTGTTTTCTGCCGGTCTGCTGTTGCTGCTTGGTCTGATCATGGTGCTTTCCGCCTCCAGCGTGCGTGCCTTCGAGGAGCTGGGTTCCCCGTATGCGGTGTTCGCCCGCCAGGCGACCTGGGTGGGCATCGGGATGCCCCTGCTGGTGCTGAGCAGCCGCCTGCCGGTACGGGTGTTTCGGCTGTTGGCCTACCCCACAATGATTGTTTCCTTGGTGTTGCTGTTGGTCGTGTTGACGCCGCAGTTCGGCAAGTCGCTCAACGGCGCCCGGCGGTGGATCGAGCTCGGGCCGTACACACTGCAGCCCAGCGAGATCGCAAAGCTCGCTCTCGTGCTGTGGGGTGCCGATCTGCTGGTGCGCAAACGCAAGCTGCTGGGGGAGTGGAAGCACCTGCTGGTTCCACTCGTTCCCGGTGCCCTCCTGATCTCTGTGTTGATCATGCTTGAGCCGGACATGGGCACGACGATCGTGGTGCTCACGATCCTGCTCACCCTGTTGTGGGTGGTCGGGACGCCACTGCGGGTGTTCGCTGTGATCAACGGAGTGATCCTGCTGGTCGGAACCGTACTGGCCGTCAGAGAGCCTTACCGGTTGGAGCGGTTGCTGTCCTATCGTGATCCCTTTGCGGACGCCCATGACACCGGCTTCCAGGCGGTGCAAGGCCTGTACGCGCTGGCCTCGGGGGGCTGGTGGGGGGAGGGGCTCGGAGCCTCCCGGGAGAAGTGGCCCGGGCTGCTTCCCAACGCCCACACCGACTTCATCCTCGCCATCATCGGCGAGGAACTGGGTCTTCTCGGCACGCTGGTCGTCGTCATGCTCTTCGCCGTTCTCGGGTTCGCCGGCATCCGGGTCGCCCACCGCAGCACCGACCCATTCATCCAGCTCGCCGCCGCGGCGGCCACCGGATGGATCATCGGCCAGGCGCTGGTCAACATGGGAGCCGTGGTGGGTCTTCTCCCGATCACCGGCATCCCCCTGCCGTTGGTCTCCTTCGGAGGCTCCGCGCTGATCCCGACGATGCTCACGGTGGGCATGCTGCTGTCGTTCGCCCGCAACGAACCGGCGGCCGCCGCGCTGATCAGTTCTCGGGGGGCGGCCCGGCGCGGCGCGCGGGACCGTGAGGCTGCGGACGGTCACCGAGGGCACCGTAGCGGGCGTGATGTGAGCCGAACGCCTTGACGCGTCGACGGTCAGTGGGAAAAGTGGTTCACATGTCAATCGGAATGCGCCTGATCCGGCGCCGCTGCGTCGACTTCGCTCGCAGCAGCAGTTGTCTGTGTCGTTAGAGCCTGGCGCGTTCGTTCTTCCGATCATCTTTCGTGAGTGAGTCCCCGATGACGAGCGCCCGGTGACAGGGCGTTCGATCGGCCTGGCTTTTTCCCACTCGTGAGTGCGGATGCCGTTCCTTTGGATGGCGCCTCCGACGGTCGCCGTCCCCGCTGGCCATCCGGCATCGGGATCATCTTTTCTGGTGCACCGCCGGAGGCCGTGGAAAGGACAGGTTGGCCGAAGGCGGCCCGATGATCTTTTGGTGCGCCGGCGGAGGCCCGGAAAAGGACAGGTAGCCCTATGACGTCCCAGAGCATGGCGCCGTTGGAACTGCATGCCGACGTGGTCATCGTCGGTGGCGGACTGGCCGGTACATGGGCGGCCCTGGCCGCTGCCCGTCAGGGCGGCGTGGTCGTGCTGGCGGAAAAAGGCTACTGCGGGACGAGCGGGGTGACGGCGACCGCCGGTGTGGGCCACTGGTGGGTGCCGCCGGACCGGCAGGCTCGAGCCGAAGCGTTACGGGAACGCCAGGCCAGGGCCTTCGGCCTGGGCGAGGAAAGCTGGATGAGCCGTATTCTCTCCCAGACCTGGGAGCTGCTGCCCACCATCGGCGGGGCGTTTCGCTTTCCCACGGACGACGACGGAGTCACCCAGTATCGGACGGTGCGGGGCCCGGAGTACCTGCGGGCCATGCGTCGGCTGGTCAAGCGCGCGGGGGTGCGCATCCTCGATCAGAGCCCTGTGCTCGAGCTGCTTGTCCATGTCGACGGCTCGGTGGCGGGCGTCCGCGGTGTGCAGCGGCAGGCCGGTGTGGACTACCAGGTCAATGCCGGCGCGGTCGTGCTGTCGACCGGCGGGTGCGGTTTTGCCTCTCGGTTACTCGGCTCGCAGAACAACACCGGGGACGGATCTTTGATGGCGGTCGAGGCGGGGGCCGAGCTGTCCGGTATGGAGTTCTCCAGCTATTACACGCTGTCTCCGGCGTGGTCGACGATGACCCGGTCGATGTCCTATCTGTTCGGTACCTATTTCGACGCCGACGGTAACGAAATTATCTCGGATGGGCCGCTGCGCCCTGAGATTCTGGCCCGGGCGATGCTGGCCGGCCCCGTCTACACCCGGCTTGACCGCGCTCCGGAACGCATCCAGCGGCAGATGCCGAGAGTGCAGCCCAACTTCATGCTTCCGTTCGACCGGAAGGGGATCAATCCGTACACCGACCTGTTCGAGGTCACCCTGCGCTGTGAGGGGACGATCCGCGGCACAGGGGGCCTGCGGATCGTCGACGATGACTGCTCGACCACGGTGCCGGGGCTGTTCGCCGCCGGTGACGCGGCCACCCGGGAGCTGGTGGCGGGCGCCACGTCCGGAGGCGGCGCTCAGAACTCCGCGTGGGCGCTGTCGTCGGGGACCTGGGCGGGCCGGGCGGCCGTCGCCTACGCGCGCCGGGCCGTTCGTGGCACCGGCACACCGGCCGTGGCAGCGGGCGGCGCGGGGCTGCGGCCCCGGCGGGAGGCCCGACCGGTGGACACCCGGGCGGTGGTCGCCACCGTCCAGGCCGAGATGCATCCCTACGACAAGAACATGTTCCGCTCCGCCGACCGGCTGCGCGCGTCCCTGTCCGAGCTGGACGCGGCCTGGGACGAGGTGAGCGGGCACCTGAGGGCAACCGGCGTGGACGCGGTACGGGCGCGGGAGGCCGCGGCGCTCGTGGCCTCGGCCCGGTGGTCCTACACCGCGGCGCTCGCCCGCGAGGAGAGCCGGGGCATGCACCAGCGCGTGGACACCCCCGCGACCGACGACAGCTTCACCCACCGCATCCTCGTGGGGGGTCTGGACCGGATCTGGATCTCCCCGGAGCGCGGATCCGGATCAACAGATCTCGCCGATCTCGCCGATGCCACCGAAGGGATCGCATCATGATCGAAGTCCTGCTCGCCGACCGGTGCACCAAGTGCAACATCTGCGTCCGGGTCTGCCCGACCAACGTCTTCGACGCCGTGGCCGGCGAGGTACCGGTGATCGCACGTCAGGAGGACTGCCAGACCTGCTTCATGTGCGAGATCTACTGCCCGGTGGACGCCCTGTTCGTCGACCCGGACTGTGACGGTCCGGTCGAGGTCTCCCCAGCCGAGATCGCCGCAACCGACTGGCCCGGTCAGTATCGCCGCGACTCCGGTTGGGGCCGGTGGCGCCATGTTCACCACAACGAGAGCTGGCGGATGGGGACGATCTTCGCCGAGGCGTTCGAGATTCTCGGCATCCCCCGCCCGCCGTCCTTCCCGCCGGATACACAAAAGGCCGCGCCCCCCGCGGTGCCGGACACGGACTCGGTGCCGGACACAGAGCAGGTATGGGACGCGCAGTAGACCCGGGATCCGGAGTAGACGCGGATCCGGAGCAGGCACGGAGTCCGGGGCAGAGGCGGGACGCGGGGCGCGTGCGGCGGGCAGCGGGGACAGCGGGGAGAATATGGCTATGAGCGACGACGAGTCGGTCGAGGCGATCCTTCCGGGACCGGTTCGGCTCGCCCGCCGGATGGGTGAGGTCGGGACGTGGGTGATGCGCGACCCACTGCGGCTCGGCGAGGTCGCCGACGTCATCTCGCTGGCCGGTGGGCTGCCCGCCGGGGAGACCCTGCCCGCCGTGGAGATCGGTGAGGCCGTGACTCAGGTGGTGACGTCGAGGCAGGCGGTGACCGCCCTGCAGTATTCCTCCGCCGAAGGGCTCCCCGAGCTGCGTGCCTGGATAGCCGACCGGGCCTCGGTGGACCGCGGGCGGCCGGTCGACCCCGGTCAGGTCGTGGTGACCGCGGGTGGGCTACAGGGGCTTGACGTGATTGCCCGCGTCCTGCTCGACCCGGGTGATCTCGTCGCCGTCGAGGAACCGGTGTTCCCCGGTTCGCTGCACTGCCTGGAGATGTACCAGCCGGAGTTCCTCGCGGTTCCCGTGGACGACGACGGGATGGATGTCAGCGCGCTCGCCGAGCGGCTGGCCGGTGGCCTGCGTCCCAAACTCGTCTACACGGTCGCGACCTTCCACAACCCGACCGGAGTCACGCTCTCCGCTTCCCGGCGGCGGGAGCTCGCCGACCTGGCCGAGCGCTTCGAGTTCATGGTGGTCGAGGACGAGCCGTACACGGCGCTGCGTTTCCGCGGTGACCCGTTACATCCGGTCGCGGCCTACAGCGACAATGTGATCACCATCGGATCGTTCTCCAAGACGCTGGGCCCGGGTCTGCGGGCCGGTTGGGTGGTTGTCCCGCCCGCGTTCGCCGGTGCGGTGGGCCGCGCCAAGCGCTGGTCGGACCTGCACACTTCGACCCTGCTGCAGTACACCCTGGTCACGCTCCTGGGCCGGGACGGCTGGTTCGACGCCCACCTGGCCCGGCTACCGGCCGTCTACGGGCAGCGTTGCACGGCGCTGCGGGACGCCGTGGCCAGGTACCTGCCCGGTGTCCTGGAGGTCAACGACCCGGCCGGCGGGTTGTTCGTCTGGGGGCGTGTCGTCGCGGGGCTGTCCGCGGACGACCTGCTCGACGCCGCGATCCGCGCTGGGGTCAGCTACGTCTGCGGCCCGCAGTTCGCCGTGCACAACCCGGATCCCGCGACGCTGCGGATGTCGTTCGCGGGTAACTCCCCGCAACGCCTCGAGCTTGCCGCGCGCCGCCTGGCCGATGCCGCGACGACCGTACTCGGACGGTGACTCCGAGCGCGCGAACGGGGTGATGATCGCACGTTCTCCGGCCAGGACGACTGGCCAGGACAGGTCTCGGTAACCCCAGAAGGCTTTCAGCAACCTACGAAAGGCTCTCAGTAGCCGAGAGTGGGATCGACGAGCCCGATCAGTGGCTGCCCGGCCCGATAGCGCAGCAGGTTCTCGCGGAACCGCCGGGCAATGGCCTGCTCCAGGCGTGGGGCCCAGCCCGAGACGTGCGGGCTGATCCGTACCCGGGGGTGGTCGAACAGCCAGTGGCCGGCCGGCAGGGGATCCGGAACGGTCACGTCGAGGCTGGCCGCCCGGACCCGCCCGTCGTCAAGGGCGGGCCGCAGCGCATCCTGGTCGACGAGGGTGCCGCGGGCGATGTTCAGCAGGTGCACGCCGGGCTTCACCTGGCGCAATGTGGTCTCGTTGATGATGTGGCGGGTTTCGGGTGTGGCTGCGGCGCTGAGCAGCACGGCGTCACTGACCGACAGCAGGCTTGCGAGATCGGGTAGCAGCCGGACGCCGTCCACCGGAGTCGGCCTGTCCCGCCGCCGTACCGCTACCACGTCGACTTCGAGTGCGAGCGTCCGCCGGGCCACCGCCTGCCCGATCTCCCCGAGCCCGACGATTCCCAACGTCGAACCGGCGAGCAGACCGCCCACAGGCGGCCGGGCATACGTGACCGGTGCACTGATCCAGGGATCACGCCTGGCTTCGGTGAGCAGCGCGGTCACCACCCACTCGCTGATCTGCGTGGCGTGCAGGCCGCGGGAGCACGTCACGGTGGGTGCTGACAGCAGCCAGGACGGGTAGCTGTCGATCCCGGCGGAGACGGTGTGTACCCACTCGACACCGGTGAACCAGGCCGGCGGCTGTTCGGTCTGCAGGCCTGGGCCGGCCAACAGGATCTGCGGCCGGCGTACCGGATCCCCCTCCACGGGAATATCGACGATCTCGATGTCGGGTTCGTCCCCGAGCACGTCGTCAAGGGCCCGCCGGATGGCGGTGCCCCACTGCGGGGACAGCTGGATTCCGAGTACCAGATCCTGCGGACCAGCCTGTACCGGTACCTCGGCCTGGTGTGCGGCCGGCGCGCTCACGCTCATCATGTGATCCCTTCACCCGTCCGGGCGACCGGCGCACGGATCCGGGCACGGCGGACATGGTTGTAGTGCACCACCATTTCGGACGTGATGTCCACAGCCGACCAGATCGGTAGACAAAGTTGAAATATCCCGTTGACATGTCTCTTCCCACCGGGTCAGGGCCGGGGGCGCACGGCGCTGTCATCCAGGCTGACCTGCGCATCTGTACTGAACCTGTACATGCGGGTACGCCACCGCGTCCTGATCCGGCGGGCCGTCCCGCTGGCAGGGCTTGTAGTGATCCGGGGGAATCCGGTAGCCGTATAATCGGCGGGTGTCGCCGTTGACGGCGGGGCGGCCGCGGCCGGTGGTGGTACCCGGGGAGTGATCCACGACCGAGATGTGCCATCGTCGTGGGCGATGCTGAGGAGTGTGGTACTCGCCGGCGGTGGCACGGCGGGTCATGTCGAACCGGCGCTGGCCGTCGCGGACGCCCTGCGGGCCGCTGATCCACGGATGCGTCTGACCCTGTTGGGGACGGAGTCCGGGCTGGAGGCCAGGCTGGTGCCCGCTCGTGGGTACGAGCTTGCGACGGTGCCGAAGGTGCCGCTGCCACGCCGGCCCACGCCGTCCCTGCTCACTGTTCCCGGCCGGCTCGCCGGGGCGGTCAGCCAGGCGTCGGCGACGCTCGCCCGGGTGCGTGCGGACGTGGTTGTGGGTTTCGGCGGGTACGTGTCCGTCCCCGCCTACCTGGCCGCGCGCCGGGCGGGCATCCCGATCGTCGTGCACGAGGCGAACCCGCTGCCGGGTGTCGCCAACCGGATCGGCGCCCGGTTCACCTCTTATGTCGCGGTGTCCTATCCGAACACGCCGCTGCGTGGCGGGCAGCTCACCGGCATCCCGCTGCGCCCGGAGATCCTGCGCCTGGACCGCTCCCCGGCGGCGGCGCGGGCCGCGCGGGCCGGCTACGACCTTGATCCCGACCGGGTGACACTGCTGGTCTTCGGCGGGTCCCAGGGCGCCCGGCGGCTCAACGACGTGATCAGCTCGGTAGCCAGGGAGATCACGGCGAGCGGGGTCCAGGTCCTGCACGCGGCCGGGCCCAAGAACGCCGACACGGTGCTCGCGGCACTGCCGGCGGATCTGGCCGCGCCCTACGTCGTGCGGCCGTATCTGGACCACATGGCGTCGGCCTACGCGGCCGCGGACATGGCGCTGTGCCGCTCCGGCGCGATGACCTGCGCGGAGCTTGCCGCGGTGGGCCTGCCCGCCGTCTACGTCCCGCTCCCGCACGGCAACGGCGAGCAGCGGCGTAACGCCCTGCCGACCGTGGAGGCCGGCGGTGGTCTCATGGTCGACGACGCCGACCTGTCCGCGCAGTGGGTCAGTGCGGAGCTGCTGCCCGTGCTGACCTCCGCCGAGCGGCTGGCGAAGATGTCGGCGGCCTGCGCCGGTTCCGGGCATCTCGACGCCGTGAACATGATCGTCTCGATGATCCGGGAGGCCGCGGCGTCCCGCCGGCGGCAACCGGCGCGCCACGCGGCCCGCTGAGACTCCGTCCCGGACGGAGGATGGGGCAAGATGTCACTGTGACAGCTCCGGCTCTACCGGATGAGTTCGACCGCGTCCACCTCGTCGGGATCGGCGGCGCCGGCATGAGCGGGTTGGCGCGGCTGCTGGTGCGGCGCGGCGCGTCCGTGTCCGGAAGCGACGCCAGGGACACCCGCCGGCTGGCCGCGCTGCGGGCGCTCGGCGCTGTGGTGACCATCGGTCACGATCCGGCCCATCTCGGGGACGCCCGTACCCTGATCTTCTCCCAAGCGATCCCGGACGGAAACCCCGAGGTCGAGGAGGCGAGAAGGCGCGGCCTGCATGTCGTCTCCCGATCCGCCGCGCTCGCGGCGCTGATGCGGGGTTCGCGTGGGCTGGCCGTCGCCGGGACTCACGGGAAGACGACGACCGCCCTGATGGCCACCGTCGCGCTGCAGGCATGCGGCGCCGACCCGTCGTTCGCGATCGGAAGTGACATCAACGAGGCCGGCTCCAACGCGCATGCCGGAACCGGCGAGATCTTCGTCGCCGAGGCGGACGAGAGCGACGGCGGATTCCTGCTCCTGGAGCCGTCCGGTGCGATCGTCACCAATGTCGAAGCCGACCATCTCGACTACTACCGCCGGCCCGAGGACGTCGAGATCGCGTTCTCGCGGTTCGTCGACGGGGTCGACCCGAACGGTTTCGTGGTGGCCTGCGTGGACGATCCGGGCGCCGTCCGGCTCGTCGCCGCATTGCGGGAACGGGAACGCGACGGCGGGAAGGTACCGCGAGTCACCACCTACGGCGAGTCGGTGGACGCCCACGTCCGGGTGGAGCTGCCGATGGTCTCCGCCGCCGGCTCGACCTGTGAGGTGGTCGTCCGCGGGCGGCGCCTGGGTGAGCTGAGCCTGCGGGTGCCCGGCCGGCACAACCTGCGCAACGCCGCCGGGGCGCTCGCCGCCGGGCTGGAGCTCGGCCTGCCCGCCGCCGGCCTGCTGGAGGGGCTGGCCGGGTTTGCCGGTGCCCGCCGCCGCTTCGAGACCAAGGGCACCGCGGGCGGCGTCCGGGTGATCGACGACTACGCCAACCACCCGACCAAACTCGTCTCCGTGCTGCGGACCGCGCGTGACATCGCCGACGGCGGCAGCGTGGTGGTGGCGTTCCAGCCGCACCTCTACAGCCGGACGGCGGCCTTCGCCGCCGAGTTCGGCGTCGCCCTGGGCCTCGCCGACGCGGTCGTGGTCATGGACGTGTTCGGCGCGGGGGAGCAGCAGATCCCCGGGATCAGCGGTGCGGCCATCGCCTCGCGGGTGCCCCTGGCGGCCGACCGGGTCGTCTATGAGCCGTCCTGGTCGGCCGCGGCGGACCGGGTCGCGGCGTTCACCCGTCCGGGTGACCTGGTGCTGACGGTCGGTGCGGGCGACGTGACGCTCCTCGGCGGCGAGCTGCTGCGCGTCCTCGCCGAACGCGCCTCCCGCGCCAACTGACCCCTGCCGACTGATCCGCCCTGACCGACTGCGCCGAACCGGCCCCGTTCCCACCGACCGCGTCAGCGGACCGTTCCTACTGGCCGCGTCAGCGGACCGTCCCGGCTGGCCGCGCCGGACCGGCCGAACCGATCGGTCCGGCCGGTCCGGCGCGCACTGGGACGTCAGCCGCGTGGAAGCCTGGCCGGAGCGTGGTGTTCACTGCGTGTCGTGACCGGTGAGAACTCTCAGCACGTCCGCTTCCTGGGGATCGCGGGGTCGGGCCTGTCCGCGCTCGCCCACGTCCACCTCGCCCGCCGCGGGGTGGTCAGCGGCAGCGACGCGCAGGACGCCCCCCGCCTGGAGGTCCTGCGCGCCGCCGGTGCCCGCGTGCGGGTGGGGACCGTCACCGACCCGGCCGTGCTGGACGCGGAACTCGACGGCGTGGACGTCGTCGTCGCATCCAGCGCGTTTCCCGACGATCATCCTGAGCTCCTCGCCGCCCGCCGTCGCGGCATCCCGATCCGCCGTCGCAGCGAGTGGCTGCCCGAGCTGACCGCCGACTACGATCTTGTCGCGGTGGCGGGCTCGCACGGCAAGACCAGCACGTCGGCGATGCTCGCCCTGGTGCTGCGGGCCGCGGGTGTGGACCCGACCGCGGTGATCGGCGCCGAGGTGGCGCAGCTCGGCGGCAACGCGCTGGTCGGAGCCGGACGGGTGTTCGTCCTGGAGGCCGACGAGTACGGCGGGGCGTTCGCCAACCTCGACCCCGCGCTCGCCGTCATCACCAACGTCGAGTGGGAGCATCCCGACCTCTTCCCCGACGAGGCGTCCGTGCGGCGCGCCTTCACCGCGTTTGCCGCCCGGGTCCGGCCCGGTGGGACGCTCGTGGTGTGCGGTGACGATCCCGGCGTCCAGGCGGTGCTCGCGGCGTTGCCGGCCGCGCAGGCGCACGGGCATGAGGACGGGTGTGGACACGAGCGTGTGAGGATCGTCGACTACGGGCTGGAACCGGGCCGGGCATGGCAGGCGGTGGACCTGCGCGGCACCCCAGGCGGGGGCCTGCGGGCGACCGTGCGCCACGACGGCGACGACGTCGGGACGCTCACGGTCGCGCTCCCGGGCGTCCACACCGTCCTCAACGCGCTAGCGGCGCTCGCGGTCGCCACCGAGCTGGGCCTTGCGGTGTCGCAGACCCTGGTGACGCTCGCGACCTTCACGGGTGCTGACCGCCGGTTCACGCTGGTCGGCACGGCCGCGCAGACCGACCGCCGGGGCCCGCTGGAGGTGGTGGACGACTACGCCCATCATCCGACCGAGATCCGCGCCACGCTGGCCGCGGCCCGCCAGCGGGCCGGTTCGCGCAGCGTGTGGGTGGCCGTGCAGCCGCACACCTTCAGCCGGCTGGCGGCCCTCATGGACGACTTCGCCGACGCGTTCGCCGACGCCGACCGGGTGTACGTCACCGACATCTACGCCGCCCGCGAGCACGACACCCTCGGCCTGCACGCCGGCGACCTGGCCAAGAAGATCTCCGTGCCCGAGGCTACCCACTACGTGCCCTGGGACGAGCTGACCGGCCGGCTCGCCACCGACCTCTCGGCGAGCCGGCCGACCGCGCCGGACGGCGTCCTGCTGCTGACCCTCGGCGCTGGAACGATCACCGAGATCGGCCCGCGCCTGCTCGCGGCGCTCTAGCGATCACCTGATCGCCTGGTCGTCAGGGACCTGGTCGCGGGCCTTCTGGTCGCCAGGAGCCTGCTTACCAGGAGCCCGGTTGCCAGGAGGCCGCTGAACAACGGCGTCCGATCAGCTGGCCGGGCCATCCGGTCGCTCAGGCCCGGACATGATCATATCGGGCTCATGCCTGCCTCATGTTGGTTGGCCGTTGGCGGGCGATGCAGACGCGGGCCGGGGCTGCAGCGTCATGAAGTCCGAGACGCCGATGGCGCCGAGCACGGGCCGGACCGCGGCAGGCACTCGGCGCCGGCTCTCGTCGTGGACGATGTGCGGCGAGCCGAGATCCTCCCGGTGGCCCCGGTGTTCCAGTTCACAGCCCCCGGCGGCCATCACGTTCCTGACCCAGTCCGAGTCGGCTCCATAGGTCAGCGCGACGACATAACCGTCTTCGGCTGTGAACACGTTGACAGGGGTCCGGTAGTCGCGGCCCGACCGGCGTCCCTTGTGCACGATGACGCCGAAACCCGGCACACGTGTCGCGGCGGGACCTGTGACGCGGTTGGTGGCCCGGCGGTTGGCCGAGGCGATCCATTTGGGCAGGGGCATGTGGCGGCCTCCTCAAGAGTGACTGTCGTACCCCGCATATCGCCTGTCGTACCCTGCCGAGCAACGGTCAGATCTCGATTCGGGAGGCCGATCGTCGGACTGGGCAGTCGCCGTGCGGGTATCCGGCGGGGTTCCACGGCCGCCATGCCCATCCGGAGCCCATCCGGAGCCCATCCGGACGGGTGACCAGCGCACGTCCCCGACCCGTGGGCCGGGAGGCTGCAGCCAGCCTGCCGAGAAAGGCCGTCGAGGCCACGTGACCAGATGATCGCCGGATGATCAGAAGTAGGACGGGCAGGACGGTACGCCGGGGACGGGCTCGTTCTGCCCGCCCTGGGACACCGCGGTCGCCGGCAGATATCCCCAGGCGGCGGTGTATCCATGAGTGTTGGAGCGCCCGTCGTCGGCCTGGGTGTACAGCCACCAGGTGTTGGTGTTGCCCTGGATGACGGGGTTCGAGCGGCCCTGGTACTGGCACATCACCCACACGTTCGTGGCCGCGGCCATGTATCCGCTGTCGTCGAGAGCCTCCGACGCCTGGTTGGAGCGGACGTTGGCGTAGACGGCCGAGCCCGTGTAGGTACCGCAGTAGTAGCGGGTCGAGAAGGTCCGTCCGGCGTAGTCGGTGGTCGTCTCGCTGCGCGCCGAGCAGCCGTCGACGGGGGCCGGTTGCGGCGGGGGTCGAACGGAAGACGGAGG
>NZ_CAAAFR010000150.1:0-7943 GCF_900634745.1 Protofrankia symbiont of Coriaria ruscifolia | reverse complement strand
CGGAAGACGGAGGGGGCGGGGCAACCGGAGCACTATCTGCTTGGCGTGGCGGACTTGTACTTGCCTGGGGTGGTGGACTTGCCGGCCTCCCGGCGGTCGGTGCCGTCGGCGTGGCGGGCGACATCGGCGGTCGGAGCGAATCCGGGTTCGCCGGCGCCGCGTCCGCGGATCCGGCCCCGGGCTCGAATCCGGTCGGCGCAGGGCTGGCCGTGGCGGTGACCGATGTCCGCTGGCCAGAGGAAGCGGGATCCGTCCCGCCGGGTGTCGACGGCGCAGCTCCCGACGGGATGAGAACGTTGTCCGCCTGCGCTCCGGACGAGCCGATTCTTCCCCGGAGGGCGACAGCCAGCGCTCCGGAGATCACGAGCATGGTCACGACACCGGCCGCGGTGGCGATCCATCTGCCTCGGGGCCGTTGACGATCGGAACCCTTGTCCCCGGATGCCGGGTTCGCGGATACAGGCAGCGGTGTACCTCGCGGCCGGATTCTGGTCGGAGTGTCCAGCGGCTCGTGGTAGCCGGAAGCAGCGGGCTGCGAGTCGGCGCCGCCGGCGCCGGCCGGGGCTGGCTGCGGGGCGCTCCTGGCGGGGGCGGCACGGGAACGGCGGCGGGTGGCTGCTGCGAGGGGTCCGCCGGCAGCGGCTGCTCCGGAATCGGTGCCTGTTCCCGGATCGCCGGCCGCCGGCGTATCCGATGCCGGCGTATCCGATGATGGTCGGTCGGCTGCGAGATCCTCCCCGGCTGCTTCCGGCCGGGCCAGCGGCTCGGCGCCCAGGACGTCCTGCAGCGCGTTGAACTCCTCGACAAGGCTGACCGCGGTCGGGCGTTGGTGCGGATCGACCGACATCATGCGTCCGATCAGCACCCGGAGTGGCTCCGGAACACCCTGGTCGAGCTCTGTGGCGTCTCCGGCGAGGATGCGCCGCATGACCGTCGCCGGTCCGTCGCCGGCGCGGGGCGCGAACGGGGCTGTGCCTGCAAGCAGGGTGTACAGGGTCGAACCGAGGGCGTAGACGTCGGCGGACGGCGAGTACCGCTGCCCGTCGAGGACCTCCGGGGCGCAGTGGACCGGCGTGTAGGCGTCAAGGCTGACCGACTTCTCCGGGCCGGTGACGACGCTCGCCACCCCGAAGTCGCTCAGTACCGCGCCGCCCTCGTCGGAGACCAGGAGGTTCCCCGGCTTGACGTCACGATGAGTAATGCCAGCGCGGTGTGCCGCGGCCAGCGCCCGGGCGACGGACACACCTACCCCGACGGCTTCCGGCACTGGCAGCTGGTTGTTGTCGCGTATCCGGTCGACCAGTGATCCTCGCGGGAAATACTGCATCGCGATGAACGGCTGATCGTCGGCGGTGGCGCCCGCGTCGTACACGGTGATGATCTCGGGGAGGTGGGACAGGCGCCCGGACGCCTGGCACTCGCGGGTGAACCGGCGCAGCGCGTCCGCATCCCCGATGTCGGTACCCAGGACCTTCACGGCTACCGTTCGCGCGAAACGTTCCTGGTAGGCGGTGTAGACGGTGCTGAACCCGCCGATCGCGACCCGGCGGAAATCCCGGTACCCCTCGATGACCGGACCTGGCGACGCCCCCGCCGTCCCCTGGCCCGCCCGAGTCTTCCCCACATCGCCCCCGGTATGTTTCATACGAACCCGTTCGCTGCGACGCATGTCCTCGTGAAACTATATGGTAAGCCTGCGGCGTGATCCACGACGTGCTTCGGCGACGTGCGTGGGAGAGCGCCCCGGGGACGTGATGCCGCATGCGCTGTTTTTCCAGCGTCCCCTCGGCCCCGGCCGTGCGAAAAGAGCCATGATCGCACATCCTTTGGTCGTTACAGTCTGTTCTTATTGCTTCTTGATAGGGTGCTGGCTAGCCTTTCAGGTGTCTTCAGGCTGTGGCTCCGTCGTCGGCCATGCCCGGTGAGGCCATGCCCGGTGAGGAGGTGCCCGGTGAAGAGGCGCCGAAGACGTCAGGCTGGCCGGGTCATGGTAACGGGCCATGGTGGGCGTGCGTAGTCGGAGTAAGGGGTGATGACATGATGGCGGGTGTCTTCGAGTGCGATCCCGATGTCGCCCGGCAGGTCTCCAACGACCTGGCCGATATTCGCAGCACCCTTACCTCTCTCGGCGCCGCCTTCGACGGTCTGCACGGTGTGACCGGCTCGAAGGAGGTGGAGACGGCGCTGGACCATTTCGTGAGCCACTCGTCGGACAGCCGCGAGTCGATGGACAAGTTGCTGGAGCGGGCGTCCGGCCTGCTGCGCGGGCTGGCCGAGGGGGTGTTCGAGGTGGATTCCGGCCTGGCCGGGGCGTTGACGCCGGCCGTACCCGCGGCTCCTGTTGCCGCGGCGTCCGCTTCGTCGGCGTCCGCTTCGCCGGTGGCGGCGGGCCGCGCGCAGTGAGTACGACAACTACCGGTGTTCCTTCGTGGTTCACGCTCCGGGTTCCCCAGTCCTGGTTCGAGTTCGACGTGTGGCGGGCCACCCGTACCGGTGATCTTGCGCGTCTCGTCGACGCCCGGATCGCGGATGTCCCGCAACTGCGGCCACAGCGGCCGGCGTTGCTCACGCTGCTGCGGGAGATCGCCGAGCGGGCCGAGCGGCAGGGGGCCGTCTACTGCGCGGCGACGGCCGAGCTCGTGGACGGCTCCGACGGTCTGGTGGCGAGCGTGATGGTGTTTCATACCGACGGCGCGCCGAATGCCGCGGACAACACGGTGGAGGCGATCGCGGGGCAGGTCACCGCCGTGGCGTCGACAGACCGGAGATCTCCGTGGCGCACTGTGACGATTGTTGAGATGCCGGTTGGCCGGGCCGTGCGTGTTCGCGGGGTCGAGCGGGCCGAGCCGGACGGGGTGTCGATCGACAGCGTTGTCATGCAGACGCTCATTCCGGTACCCGGTGATCGTGGTGTGCTCAACGTTGTTCTGAGTAGTCCGCATGTCGACATCGCCGACGAGCTGTTCGAACTGTTCGACGCTGTCAGCGACACGCTGGCCTGGTCGCGGGACCGTCCGGATCAGCTGTCCGTCACGAATTCGTCCCCATAGCCCTGGAGCGATTCAGCCGGTCGCCCAGGTTCACCTGACGAAAGGGAGTGTGTCATGGCGAACGTCCACGTCGACTACGGGGCGTTGGAGAACGCCGCGTCCAGGCTTACGGGCGGTCAGCACGAGATGGAATCCCAGCTGGCCCAGCTCAAGAGCCTGATCGACGGTCTGGTTAGCAGCGGGTTCATCACCGATCAGGCGTCCGGGAAGTTCCAGCAGTCCTACGAGCAGTGGAACACCGGCACAAGAAACGCTATCGCCGGGCTGGAGGGCATGAGCGGTTTCCTCAACAAAGCGGTTTCGCAGCACCAGCAGCTCGACGCCACGCTCAGCCAGTCGGCGGGCGGCTAGTGGTCGAAGAGCGCGCGATCATGGCTTTTTTCGCGCGCTCGGAGGACCCGAGGGTCTCTGAGTAGGAGCGACCGAGGACAGGGCTGTCCGGCCCCAGAGCTCTGGCACCCTTTGCGCACCGGGGCCGGACGCGTGAGGTCTGCCCGGCCCCCACGCGACCAGGATTACCACTTTAGGCGGGGAGAGCAGCGGTGAGTGACTGGGGTGTCCTGGAGCTGGAGGGTGATCCGACCCCGGGTAACCCGGACGCCGTCCGGGCCGTGGCGGCCCGGCTGCGGGAACGGGCCGAGCTTGCCGAGAGCAACACCACCCGGCTGCGGGCGATCGCGGGTGGTGGCGGTGATCTACGGATGACCGGTGACTACGCCGCCCGGTTCACCGAGGCGCTCGTCGAGCTGCCCGACGAACTGGCCAAGCTCGCCCGTGCCTACCGCGGGTGCGGGGAGGCGCTGTCGATCTATTCGACGGGTCTGGCCGAGGCGAAGACGCGGGCGGGTGGCGCGCTGCGGGACGGCGTGGACGCCGACGGCCGCTACCAGGCGGCGTTGCGGGAGGTCCGGGCGTTGCTGCCGCCGGATCGGGAGGTGTTGCTGTGGCCGCGGGCCGAGCTCAGCGACGGCTCGATCGGTTCCGTGACGGCGGGGTGGGAGGCGCAGGATCTCGCCGGGCAGGTCCGGGCGGCCGCCAACCGCGGGCAGGTGGCCAGCGCGGATCGGGCCCGGGCGCGGCGGCTGGCTCAGGACGCGGCGGAGCTGCGCGGGCAGGTGGCGCACACCTGTGCCCGTGACATCGAGCAGGCGCTGTCGGGCAGCGGGATCAAGAACAGGCCGTGGTACGAGAAGGTGTGGAACGCGGTGTCCGCGCCGTTCCGGTCCTGGGACAGCTTCGTCGATCTCTGCCGTGACGTCGCCATGGTCGCGGGTGTCGTCGCCATGTTCATCTCCGGGCCGATCGGGCTCGCGCTGGTCGCGATCGCCCTGGTGGCGGGCGCGGTGGCCTTCTCCGACACGTTGGTGAAGGTTGCGCAAGGTAAGGCGTCGCTCGGGCAGCTTGCCCTGGACGCGCTCGGTCTCATTCCGGGTGGGCGGGGTGTCGTCAGCGTCGCCCGGTTGGGGCGTACCGCCGCCGCGCTGGGCCGTGGGCTGGCGCGCGGCGAGGGTGTGAAGCTCGTCGGCGCCGGACTGCGCACCCTCGGCGGCACAGCCCTCCGCCAGGTGCGTACGGCGACTGCCTACGGTATGAAGGTAGCGGGGAGTGTACGCGAGACGCTCCAAAGCGGCTACCAGTTCACAAAGACCGCCGCGTCCCGTTTTTTGAAACTTGACCCGGTGGATATGGCCAGCGGGCAGATGATCCTGCAGCAGGTCGACCTCGAGCTGCCCGGTCTGCTGGCGTGGACGCTGCAGCGCACCCACATGTCGTCGTACCAGGCGGGCCGCTGGTTCGGCCCGTCGTGGAGCTCGACGTTGGATCACCGGCTTGAGATCGACGATGCGGGGGTGTGCTATGCCGCGCCCGATGGGGTGCTGCTCGCCTACCCACATCCTGCGCCCGGTGAAACCGTGCTGCCGGCCGAGGGTCCACGCCTGCCATTAACCCGCGACGAAAACGGTGCGTACACCGTCACCGATTCGGTGACCGGGCACACCCTGCACTTCGCGGTCCCGGCCGACGGCGCCCGTGGCGTGGCCCTGCCGCTCGCCGCGATCAGTGACCGTAACGGCCACCGCGTTGAGCTGGGCTACGACGCCGACGACGGCACGCTCGCCGAGATCAACCATTCGGGTGGGTACCAACTGGTCGTGGAGACCCGCCAGGGGCTGATCGCAGCCGTGCGGATGCGCGGGCGGGCGTGGGAGCTCGACACCGAGATCATCCGGTACGGTTACGACGCGAGCGGACGGCTCACCGAGGTCGTCAACTCCTCGGGCCGGCCGCTGCGGTTCGACTACGACGAGGATGGGCGCATAGTCCGCTGGCTGGACCGTAACGGTACCCAGCACGTCTACACCTACGATGAGGCCGGCCGGGTGGTGCGGACCGCGGGCTCCGCCGGTTGCTTTGACGGGACCATCACCTACGACACGGACCGCCATGTCACGGTGGTGACCGACTCGCTGGGGCACGTCACCGAGTATCACTTCAACGACACGATGCAGCTGCAGCGGCAGGTCGATCCGCTCGGCCATGCCACCAGCTATGAGTGGGACCGGTACGACCGCAAGCTCGCCGAGACCGACCCGCTGGGCCGCACCGTCCGCTACAGCTACGACGCGGCCGGCAACCTGGTGGAGGTCCTCCGCCCGGACGGCAGCCGGGCCAGCGCGGAGTGGAACAACCTGCGGCTGCCGGTGACCCTCGTCGAACCGGACGGCGCCCGCTGGGAACGTTTCTACGACGACCGGGGCAACCTGACCGCCGTGGTCGACCCGGCCGGCGCGCGGACGGCGTTCGGCCATGACGACCGCGGCCGGCTCACGACCGTCACCGACGCGCTCGGCCACACCCGGCGGGTCGCCACCGACGCCTCCGGTCTACCGGTCGCGGTGACCGATCCGCTCGGCGCGGTCACCTCCTACGACCGGGACGTTTTCGGCCGGGTGGTGGCCGTGACCGACCCGGTCGGTGGGGTGACCCGGTTCGGCTGGACGGTGGAGGGCAAGATCGCTTCCCGTGCGCTGCCGGGCGGCGCCGTCGAGCGGTGGACCTACGACGGGGAGGGCAACCTCGTCGAGCACGTCGACGCGGCCGGGCTGGTGACCCGCAGCGAGGCCACGCACTTCGACCTGCCGGCGGCGCGGACCGGTCCGGACGGGGCGCGGCTGGCCTTCGCCTACGACACCGAGCTGCGGCTGGTCGCGGTCACCAACCCGCAGGGCCTGGTCTGGCGGTACGACTACGACCCGGCCGGGAACCTCGTCCGGGAGACCGACTTCAACGGACGGGTGCTGGCCTACGGGTATGACGCCGCCGGCCAGCTCGTCGAGCGCACCAACGGCGCGGGGGAAACCGTCCGTTTCGTCCGTGACGTGCTCGGCAATGTCACCGAGAAGCACGCCGCGAGCGGTGTGACGACGTTCGCTTACGACGCGGCGGGACGGGTGGTGCGGGCGACGAACGCCGACGCCGACTGCACGCTCCAGCGGGATGCTCTCGGCCGGGTGCTGGCCGAGACCTGCAACGGCCGGACGGTCGCCTCGACGTACGACGCGCTCGGCCGGCGGGTGCGGCGGGTGACCCCGTCCGGGGCGGAGAGCGTCTGGGACTACGACCCGAACGACCTGCCGTCATCCCTGCGCACCGCCGGCCGAACGGTGCGCTTCGCCCACGACGAGGCCGGTCGGGAGGTGGAGCGCAGCCTGGATACCGGTGTGGTGCTGGCGCAGGCGTGGGATGTCAACCACCGTCTGTTGTCGCAGACCGTGACCGCGGGCGGGTCGGTGACGGCGCGCGCGGGTGAGCCGGGGACGGCGCGGCAGGCGCGGCTGCTCCAGCGCCGCGACTACAGCTACAGCCCGGACGGCTACGTCACCGAGATCGACGACATGCTCGCCGGCCTGCGCCGGTTCGATCTCGACCCGGCGCGGCGGGTCACCGCTGTCCACGGCACCAACTGGTCCGAGCGGTACGCCTACGACGCCGCGGGCAACATTACCGACGCGTCCTGGCCGGCGCCCGCGCAGCGCGACGGGCGTGACGGGCGTGATGGCGTGCACGAGGCCGCGCAGGGCGGACGGGAATATGCCGGCACGCTGATCCGCCGTGCCGGCAGCGTCCGCTACGAGCACGACGGCCAGGGCCGGGTGACGTTGCGCCAGCAGAAGCGGCTGTCGGCGAAGCCGCGTACCTGGCGGTACACCTGGGACGCCGACGACCGCCTCACCGGTGTGACCACGCCGGACGGCCGGCGCTGGCGCTACCGGTACGACCCGTTCGGCCGCCGTATCGCCAAGCAGCGTTTCGCCGACAACGGCACTGGTGGTGGCAGTGGCGATGATGGCGGGGTGGCCGAGCGGGTCGATTTCGCCTGGGACGGCGTCGTGCTCGCCGAGCAGCACCACCTCACCGGGAACGCCCCGGCAGCCCGGGTCACCGCCTGGGACTGGGAACCCGGCGGCTTCCGCCCGCTCACCCAGTCCGAACGCCGCCCGTCCGGCGATGGCACGGGTGCTGCCTCGAACGGTGCCACCGGCGACGCCGCCGGCAATGCCGACCACGCTGTCGATGATCGCGCTGGCCGGAGCGTCGGCGAGGGTCCGGACGATGCCGAGCAGGGGTGGTTCGATGCCCGGTTCCACGCCATCGTCACCGATCTCGTCGGCACCCCCACCGAACTCGTTGACTCGGACGGTGACCTTGCCTGGCGTACCCGCACCACCCTCTGGGGCGCCAGCCCACCGGCCGCTGACGGTGACATCGACTGTCCTCTCCGGTTCCCCGGCCAGTACCACGACCCCGAAACCGGCCTCAATTACAACTACCACCGTTACTACGCGCCCGAAAGCGGCCGTTACGACTCCAACGACCCCCTCGGCCTGGCCC
>NZ_CAAAFR010000149.1:28594-50693 GCF_900634745.1 Protofrankia symbiont of Coriaria ruscifolia | reverse complement strand
ACGCTCTGCTGGGACGGGTGGGGGACGCTCGGCGTGACCTTCCCGGGGTGGCGGTGCTGCTGCGGGGCCGGCGCCGGGTCGGCAAGTCCCGGCTGGTCCAGGTGTTCTGCGGGCGGGCGGGTGTGCCGTCGGTGTTCTTCCAGGCGAGCCAGGGTGCTGATCCGGCGGCTGAGCGGGTCGCGTTCGCCGCCGCCGTGGGGGAATCGGAGCTGGCGGGCCGGGACCTGTTCGCCGCCGGCACAGTGCTGCCGACCTGGACGGCGTTGTTCCGTCAGCTCGCCGCGGCGCTGCCCGCCGACTCCCCGAGCATCGTGGTCATCGACGAGCTGCCCTGGCTGATCGAAGCCGACCCGACGCTGGAAGGGACGTTGCAGACGGCGTGGGACACACTGCTCGCGCGCAAGCCGGTTCTGCTGGTGCTCATCGGCTCGGATCTGGCCATGATGGAACGTCTGGACGACTACCGGCGCCCGTTCCACCAACGCGGCACGGTGATGGTGCTGCCGGCGCTGAACCCGGCCGAGGTCGGTGCCATGCTCGACCTGCCGGCGGCCGAGGCGATCGACGCGTATCTTGTCACCGGCGGCCTGCCGCTGATCTGCCAGGAATGGCGCCCCGGCCAGTCCGTCGAGGACTTTCTCGCCGGGTCGCTGGCCGATCCGACATCGGCGCTGCTGGTCTCGGGTGAACGTTCGCTTGCTGCCGAGTTCCCGGGGCATCTGCAGGCCCGGGCGGTGCTCACCGCGGTCGGTACCGGCGAGCGCACGTGGAGTGGTGTCCGCGCGGCGATGTCCCCTCGGGCCGAGCCGATGGCGGCAAGCTCCCTGACCAACGCCCTGCGTCTGCTGGAAGCCAAACGGGTGATTGCCGTTGACGCGCCGTTGTCGACCAGACCGGCTGAGAAGGACCGTCGCTACCGGGTGGCCGACCCATACCTGCGTTTTTATCTGGCGTTTCTGGAAGCGGGCCTGCCCCTGGTCGAACGCGGACGCGCCGACCTGCTGCTGCGGCGAGTGCGGCGTTCCTGGACCGCCTGGCGTGGCCGGGCCGTCGAGCCGGTGATCCGGGAGGCGCTGCTGCGGATCGCCCCGGAACTCGGCTGGCCCGAGATCGAAGCCGTCGGCGGCTGGTGGAACCGGCAGAACAACCCGGAGATCGACCTGGTCGGTGCCGACCGTCAGGGCGTCGCCACCCGGATAGTGTTCACCGGCAGCATCAAATGGCAGACCTCAAGGCTGTTCGACCAGCATGACCATGCCGCCCTGGTCCGTGACACGGCCGCGGTGCCGGGGGCTGACCCGGCCACCGAGCTGCTCGCCGTCCACCGGAGCGGTGTCGTCGCCGGCCTGCCGGTACGGACCGTCGGCCCGGACGAGCTGATCGCGGCCTGGCGTGCATGAGGCTACCGGGCTGTGCAACAGCTACCGGGCGAGGCGTAGCAGGGTGGTGGCGCGGCCATCGGCGAAGTCGCCTGACTCTCGCTTGTCCACAGAGGGCCGATCAGATGCTCTTGGTCCGCGTCAAGGATCGAATATCGGCACTCGGACTTCGTTGACAACATAGATTTTCCACACGCACGTGGCGTGGTGTTCACGTGGTGATGTTGTCCGGGGCCGTGGAATGGGTCGCGTACCTGGCCGCCCGGGGCGGACAGCGAGGGGCCACAAGCGCTGGGCTCGGCGGGTGGTCGGCGGGCCGTAGAGTCACGGATGAAGGTCCCTACTCCGAGGTCGCGGAAGGTGGTGTCCGCGGATGCGCCGGTTCAACACGGCGGGACCATGCCGTCCCGAGTACCACTACATGATTCCGGCGCTGAGGCGGCTGCCGGAGGCGCCCGGGCTGGTGGACCAGATGGGGTACTTCGTGGTGCACGCGCCCCGGCAGACGGGGAAGACGACGGCGTTGCGGGCGCTGGCACAGGAGCTGACCGCCGCCGGCCACCATGCCGCGCTGCACTTCTCCTGTGAGCTCGGCCAGGCGGTCGGGGACGACTACGGCGCGGCACAGCGCGGCATCCTCGACGAAATCCGGCTCCGTGCCGAGCTTGCCCTGCCGACGGACCTGCATCCGCCGCCGTGGCCGCAGGCGTCCGAGGCGAACCTGCTCACCGTCGCGCTCACGGCCTGGGTGCGGACCTGCCCCCGGCCGTTGGTGCTGTTCTTCGACGAGATCGATGCGCTGCACGGGCAGAGCCTGATCAGTGTGCTGCGGCAGCTGCGGGCCGGTTTCAGCGAGCGTCCCGCAGCGTTCCCCGCGTCGGTGGCGCTGTGCGGGCTGCGGGATGTGCGAGACTACAAGGCCGCCGCGGGGGGTGATCCGTCCCGGCTGGGTACCGCCAGTCCGTTCAACATCAAGCTGGAATCGTTGCGGTTGGGGGACTTCACCCCCGACGAGGTCGGTGAGCTCTACGCCCAGCACACCGCCGAGACCGGGCAGCGGTTCACCCCGGAGGCGGTCGACCGGGCGATCGAGCTGACCGCCGGCCAGCCGTGGCTGGTCAACGCTCTGGCTCGTGAGGTCGTCGAGAAGATCGGCGTCCCGACCGCGGAGCCGATCACTGCCGAGCAGGTGGAGCAGGCCAAGGAGCGGCTCATTCTGGCCCGCGCCACCCATTTGGATTCCCTGGCCGCCCGGCTGGCCGACTCCCGGGTGCGCCGCATCCTCGAACCGGTCCTCGCCGGCACCCTGGTCACCCTCGACCCCTACGACGACGACGTCACCTACGTCCGTGACCTGGGCCTGGTCGCCCTCACCCGACCCGTCCGGGTCGCCAACCCGATCTACCGGGAGGTGATCGCTCGGGTCCTGGCCGCCGGTGTCGAGGAAAACGTGCTCGCCGACCCCCGCAGCTTCGTGCTCCCCGACAGCCGCCTCGACTTCCCCTTGTTGCTGGCCGAGTTCGCCGCCTTCTGGCGGGAACACGGCGAGATCCTCACCCGCGCCCAGCATTATCACGAGGCCGCTCCCCAGCTCGTCCTCATGGGTTTTCTGCAGCGGGTCGTCAACGGCGGCGGCTACGTCGAGCGTGAATACGGTGTCGGCCGCGGGCGGATCGACATTCTCGTCCGCTGGCCGTACACCACATCCGATGGCGCCCGCCGCTGGCAACGCGAAGCCGTCGAACTCAAGGTGTGGCGCCCCGGGGAACCCGACCCCCTTGCCAAAGGGCTGACCCAGCTCGACGGCTACCTCGACCGCCTCGACCTCGACCACGGTGTGCTCGTGCTGTTCGACCGCCGACCCGACGCCGCCCCCATCACGCAACGCACCACGTTCGAGAAGGCCACCAGCCCTACCGGCCGCGACATCACACTCCTGCGCGCCTGACCCACCCGACCGGCTGGTCGCACAGGCGCGATCGGCCGCGTTGCCGCTGTCCTCCGCCGCACCGGTGAAAACCGCTCACCGTCACAGAGCACGTGAATCAACCCTGTCGACGGGTCTGTCGACTGTTGAGTGCTCCGCAGCAGTGGGCGTCCGCGGTCGGTGTCGGCATCGTTCCTCTGCCTGCACGGTCGGCATGTCTGTGTGCTCTTCCCGGGGGCGGGGCCCATCGCGCTGGAAGCGGGACGGTTCGGTTGGATGCTGTCATGGCTGTGACCGTGGATGTGAATGCGCTGCTTGCGGAGGTCGGGCCGGAGGCGGCGAGGCATGGACGAGAAAGCGTTGCCGACGGCCGGGTGAGCGGCCTGGCCGCGGTGAACGGGGGCGTCCGGGCGACGGTGACCGACCGCGAGGGTAATCGGTCAAATGTGTCGGTTGTGATTGTCGGCCGCACCCTGGTCGGCGACTGCGACCGTGACAACAGGCCGGACGGCACGCTGTGCGAGCACGCGGTCGCCGTTGTCGTGGCCGCCCTCGACGCCGGCATCACGTGGACCGTGACGGCGGACGTGGCCGGCGCCGCGGTGGGCTTGAACAAGAACGAACGGATGGTCGCCGAGGCCGCGGCGGCCCTGACCCGGATCGAGCTGATCGGCCTCGTCGTGGAGCAGGCGTCGACCGACCGGCTGTTCGCTGGGAAGGTTCTCCGACGTGCGGGGCGGCTTTCTCCGGCAGGCCCGGCGGAGCTCGACCGGGCCCGCCGGCTGGTGCGGGACGCGGCCGCCATTCCTGACAGTCACCGCCAGTGGGATTTTTATGATCTCGTCAGGGCGGGGGTGGCGATGGCGGAGGAGCTGGAGCTGCTCGCGGTGCGGCCGCCGACCGCCGAGGTGCTCGCCCTCGTCGAGGACGCGATCGGTGTGTGGGACGGACTGTCGGGCTATCTGTACGACGCCTGGGAGACGTACGAGACGGAACCGTCGGAGATCGGTGAGCGGTTGGCGGACGTCCACCTGGACCTGTGCGAGGAGCTCCGCCCGGATCCGGTCGAGCTCGGTCGCAGGCTCGCCGAGCTGGTCAAAGCCGCCGAAGTCGAGTCCTTCCTGGATGCGCCGGAGGGCTACGCCGACATCCTCGGTGAGGAGGGGCTCGACGCATACGACGCGGCCTTGGATCACTGAAGGTCACGATCGTCCTCGGGGTCGGTGAACCCGCGTCCAGGTGGTGGCCGATGCTCAGCGACGCCGGGCAGATCGCCGAGGTGCGCGCCGTGCTGGCTCAGATGATCGACCTCTGAGGTGATGATCGACGGTGGTTTGCTGTGGGGTACGGGTTTCGGGCGGATGGGCGTACCTGGCGACAAACTTGCGCCGATCTTGCCGGCGGAGTGGTATCCACCAGCGTGTGCCATCCGTTGTCAGGACGCGTACGGTTACGCGTCTGCCTCAACGGCTACCGAACGCAGCGAGGGCATGGCTACCAGGCGAGGTGTACCAGGGTGGTGGCGCGGGCGGTGGCGAGGTGGCCGCGGCCGGGTGGGGCGGCGAAGAACTGGTCGGGTTCCAGCTTGAAGCCGTGCTCGCGCGCCACCACGGGTGAGGTGGGTGTGAGCAGCAGCCGGGCGCCGCTTGTCATGATTTCGCTGACGACGCGGGCGAGGGAGCGGCGCTGGCCGGAGAGGATCGGCGTCGCGTCGCCGCAGAGCACGAGCGCCTGGTGGCCGAGCGCGCCGGGGCTGGCGATGTCCTGCAACAACGTGGGGCCGTCGGCGAAGTTGACCTGCGTCGGTACGACGGTGATCTGATCACAGTCGTCGACGACGACCGCGTACCGCCCGTCACCGAACGCCTCGGCGGCGGTACGCAGGTCAGTGTCCTTGAGCACCGTCCCGGTGACGACCCGGACGCCGCCGTCATCCCCGATGAGGGTGGGCAGCGGTGAGCGCGGCGGGGCGACGACCAGTACGCCGACACCGACCCGCCGCAGCCCCCGGGCGGCGGTCGCCGCCGCGGTCGTCCGCCCGGACCCCGCGGGGCCGGAGACGAGCAGCAGGTGCGGCCCGGCGTCGAAGAAGTCCATGCCCACGACGTCCACATCCGGGCCGCCCACGCCGAGCGGCAGCCAGGTGTCCGACAGCGGCGGGTCGGGCAGGGCCAGCTCCGCGAGATCCACGCGGGCCGGCAGTGGGGGGAACGGGCGCGGCAACCGGCCCGCCGTCGCAGCCGCCGTCGTCGTAGCCGGTGTGACGGCGGGCGGCTCGGCTGTGGACAGACGGGTGGTGACCTGGTCGATGAGTGTGGCTGCGTCGACGTCCGGGCGGCAGATCTGGACCTGTGCCCCGCTCGCGGCGTCCGCGGCCCGGCCGGGCACGGCCGGTGGGCTCGCCACCCCTGACGGCAGGTGCGCCCGGCGCAGCTCCTCCTTGCCGAACGGCAGGAGCAGACGCCGGGTGAACAGGGCCGACACCCTGCTGGTCAGCAGTTCCTGACCGCCGAGCGGTACGATGTGTACGCCCAGTGGCGGCCCGGCCACGATCGTCTCGCGCAGCGTGGTCAGCAGCGACGTTTCCAGGAACGTCGGGTCGCCGCGGTTTTCGAACTGCTCCCAGCCGTCGACCACGACGACGATCCACGGATTCCGCTGCCCGCCGGTTGTCGCACCGCCGCCCAACCGCCCGATCTGGCGCCGGGCGACCTCCTCATGCAGCCAGGTGACGAACCGGCGGATGCGGTCCGGCTCATTACCGGCGATCACCGCGCCGCAGTGCGGCAGCCCCGCGTAGGCCGCCAGCCCCGCCGGCTGGTGCTCGATGGCGTACACCTGCGCCTCGTCCGGCCGGAAGCGTGACGCCAGACTGGTGATCAGGGTGCGGGCCAGCGTCGTACGGCCCTGCTGCGGCCCACCGGCGACCAGCAGCCGGTCGCTCCCGGCCAGGTCGAGCACGGCCGGCGGCTGGGCCTGGGCGTCGGGGGAGTCGACCAGACCGTACGGGACGGCTGTCGCGGGCGGTTCGCCGGTGGCCCAGGCCGTCGCCAGGTCGTCCAGTGTCAGATCCGCGGGCAGCGGCGGCAGCAACGGCCGGAACGGCGCCGGACGGCCCAGCCTGCGCGCGGCGGCCTCGATCGCGCGGACGGTCAGTGTCTGGTCGGTGGCCGCGCCGCCGTGGTCCGTCTGGTCCTCGGGCCGGGTGGTGCCGAGCGCGACCCAGTCCACGATCCGGATCCGGGCGGGCCGCGCCCCGCCGGCGGGCGGCGGATCACCCAGGTAGCCGGACTGGAACAGGCGTGGAGTCCGTGTCTCGTCCTTCGTGCACAGGATCATGCCGCGGCCCCGCAGCCGGCCCGGGATGGCCGCGGCGTCCGGTACGCCCAGGACCTCGACGCTGTCGGCCGGCTCGTTCTGCCGGAGCGTGATCCGCAGGTCGATGTTGTTCTTCAGCTCGGCCGACAGTTTGCCCTGCAGCGACTGGGTGGCCAGCACCAGGTGCATGCCGAGCGACCGGCCCTTGGCCGCGACGTTGACCAGCGCCCGCAGGAAGTCCGGGGACGTCTCCAGCACCCGCGCGAACTCATCGAAGATCATTACAAGGCGGGGTAGCGCGGGCAGCCCGGGTGCGCCGCGCCGGGCCGTCCAGTATTCGTCGATCTCCCCGCCGTACCGGGCGAGCAGGGACTCCCGGCGACGCACCTCCGCGCGGACCGAGGCGAGTACCCGGTCGGCGGCGGCCTCGTCGAAGACGTCCGCCGGTGTCTCGCCGGTGGAGCGGATGAGCCCGACGACGTGCGGGCAGCTCTCGAACGGCAGGAATGCGCTGCCGCCCTTGAAGTCGACGAGGACGAGGTTCAGCTCGTCGGGGGTGTTGGCCAGCAGCAGGGAGGTGACGAGCGTCTGCAGCAGGATGCTCTTGCCCGCACCGGTGGCGCCGCCGAGCATCGTGTGCGGTCCCTGCCCGGCGAGGTCGACGGTGACCGGCCCGTCCGCGTCCGCGCCGAGTGGCACCCGTGTGGTCGGCCCCGGCTGGTCCGCCCACACGGCGAGCACGTCGTCCGCGGACGCCACGCCCATGCCGATGCCGACGAGGTCGAGGAAACGCACCGGGTAGGGGAGGGCCGACTCAGCGCCGCCCAGCGACAGCCGGTCGCGCAGCGGCGCGACCGGCCGGGCGAGCCGTTCGGCGTCGCCGGGGCTGATGCCCTCGGCGTGGCCGACCACGACCTGCTCGCCGCGGCTACGGGTGAGCCGGACGGCGCGGGCGTCGTCGACCTGGCATTCGGCGCGGCACTCGTTCATCCCGTGCCGGTCAACGGCGATCACGTACACGCCGACTTCCGGGCCTTCCCGCAGGATTGCCTTCATACCCGGCAGGTTGCGCAGCGCGAGCGCGCCGTCGAGCAGGACGACGACGTCCTCGGCGAAGCGGACGTTGCCAGCGCCCCGGCGTTCGGCGGACCGGATGGTGATCAGATCCCGGAGTTCGGCGATGCGGCTCGTCCGGGTCTGCTCAGTGTTGCCGACCCAGCAGGGCACGGGGTTCGCCTCGCCGGCGGCGACGTGCGGCAGCCAGGTGGCCCACGCCAGATGACTCCGGCTGCTGGACGTGATCAGGACGATCCGGAGGTCGTCGGGGCTGCGGAGCACGCCGAGCTGGACCAACAGCCACCGGGCCAGGTCATCGGCCGGTCCGGTCGGGCCGGTGACACCGAGCACACCCGCGGTGCGCAGGTCGATAGTCAGCGGTATGCCGTGCAGGGCGGGCTCGGTGAAACCGGCCCACCGCTCGCCGCGCAGGTCGATCGACGCGGGTTCGCCCGCGATGCCCACCCGCAGCCGCAGACCGTCGGGGGAGTCGGCGTTGCGTGGCCATACCCGGCGGTCGGCTCCGGTCGCGGCAAGCGTGAGGTCGAGGCGGTCGGGCGCCTGCACGCGGCGGATCTTCTCCTCGGCGGCCACAAGAGCCGTGGTCGTGTGCAGCGCGGCCGCTTTCTCGGTCTCGAAGCGCCGATCGTCGGCAGCTCGCTGTCTGCGGGCCACCACCTGGGTGCCGATGACGCTGGCGGGACCGAGCAGGCACATCACCAGGACGATGGGGTTACGCATGACCGCGAAGAGGACCGCGCCGATCACGACCGGTAACAGGGCGGGGATCCAGACGGCGCCCCGGGAGGTGGCATGCCGGGCGGGGGCCGACGGCAGCGCCACCTCGGTGCGGCTGATGGTGGGCGCCGGTGCGAAGGCCCGGTCGAAGTCGAGGCGGCCGTCCTGGCTGTGGGCGGTCGACAGCGGAGTTCGCGGCAACGGCACCCACTCCATGCGGTCGGTGCCGATTTCGAGGGTGGCGCCGGCCGGGAGGGGAGTCGGCCCGACCACGAGCGCGCCGTCGATCAGGGTGCCGTTGCTCGAACGGAGGTCCTCGACGGTGGCCGTGGCGTCCAGGGACACCGTGAGCGCCGCGTGCCGGCGGGAAACCTCGTCGCACCTGAGCACGACACGCTCCTGCGGATCCCGCCCCATCATGTGGTGGCCCGGGGCGAGCCACACGATCAGGCCGGCGTCGTGGCCGTCCAGCACCCGGAGGGCGCCGGCGACACCGGGTTGGACGGCGCGCGGCTCAGGACCCGGAGTTCCGATACTGATCGTCACGCCGTGTACCAGCGGGCTTTCGGCGACGGTCTCGGCTCGGTTGAGCGGTTGGTCGCCGACGAAGCAGCGGCGGCCGCCGACCGGCAACGGCAGCGCGTCGAGCACGGAGCCGACCCCGGTCTCGGGATCGGCCGACATCTCGACGTCGTACCTGGCATCCGTGCCGGGGTCGTACACACTCAGTCTGAGGATCATCCTCTGCTTCGCTCCCGTCGAAGCACACGCGGACTCAGCCGGTAGCGCAGCATGGCGCGCCAGCCGCCGGCTGGGAACTCCAGCTCTGCCCGACCACACCCATCCCATCCGCCGAACCCGAAACCTGCGGGCGGGTTGTCAGCCAACCGATAGTGACGTGGTCGATCGGGCATGGAAATGTGCTCTGCGAACCACAGTAGTCCGCTGGCGGATGGAGAGCGACCATCTCGTCAACAGTCGGCGGTGACGGCACCGAGCCTACAGCGACAGGAGGGGCGATGAGTATTCTCTCCAAGCCGGATGTCCCATCTTCCGGGAAGGCTGCTGATTCATTCCCGCCCCGCGGCCTGGTGGCACTGCGTTTCAAGGAGCGGTTGACGGGCTATTTCTCGACCCGGGTGACCGACGACTTCCAGGCGGGATTCACACAGGGGCGGGCGGACGGGACATCGGTCGACATCGACCTCGCCGTCGACTTCGATGACGTCGACGTGCTGCTGCGTGACCAGACCACACCGGGACGCCCGTCGGGAAGTGTGCGGGTACCGATCCTGTCGAGCGAGGCGCTGACGATCGAGGACGGCGAGTTCGTCCTCGTCGAACCCGACCCCGACCAGGTCGAAACCTGGCATATACGGTATCGGCTGGTACTCGTCGCGGGTGACGGTGAGCGCTATACCCTCGACGCCTTCAAGGTGTTGCACGACCGTCCGGGGCTTGACGCGTGGTCCGACACGACGACCCTCAACCTGACGTTGCGCACGGATGACGGCCGGACGCTCGGGGTGGGTATCGCCAGGGTCGAGCGCCGTGACTTCGTCCGGGCGCTGCGGGCGATCGAGGTGCGGGGTGTCGCCGACGCCGGCCGCCGCCGGGCGTACGAGCTGGCAGCCCTGAAGCTGTTCGCCGGATACCTGCTGCGGATCTACGGCGGCCCGCTGGACGAGGCCCGGCGTTTCCCCGTCGCTCCGGCCCGCCCGGCGGGCCCGGGGCAGCGGGTGCTGCGCCTGCCGGACCCCGAGATCCGCTGGTGCGGGGAGAGCAGCCGTTGGCACGAGGGTGCCGATGTGGGTGCGGACGGCTGGCTGCGTCTCATCCGCTATCGGGGCGGGGACAAGGGGCCGGTACTGCTCGCCTCCGGGTTCGGCATGTCCACCGGGGCCTTCCTTGCCGACACGATCCGCACCAACCTGACCGAGTTCCTCGTCGAGCACGGCTACGACGTCTGGCTGTTCGACTACCGCGCGTCCATCGATCTGCCCTCCTCGGCCGGCCAGTTCACCCTCGACGCCATTGCCACCGAGGACTGGCCGACCGCGGTCGAGGAGGTCCGGCGGGTGACCGGGGCCGCCGACGTCCAGGCATACGGGCACTGCGTGGGTTCCGGCTCACTGCTGATGGCGTTGGCAGCCGGCAAGCTGCCCAGCGTCCGCTCGGCGGTCTGTGCCCAGTTCCCGCTGCATCCGGTCGCGTCACCGTTGAACAAGCTCAAAACAGGCCTGCACGTCGGCGAGGCGCTCGGTGGTCTTGGTCTGAAGCTTGTGCAGCCGGGCCGCCGGTTCACCCTTCCCAACGTTGCCGTCGACCTGGCGTTACGAGCGGTGCCGATGGCCTCGTCGGAACGTTGCGGCCAGGCGCTGTGCCGCTGGATCAACGCCATCTTCGGCTGCACCCACCGGCACGCACGGCTCAACCAGGCCACCCACGAGGCACTCAACGACATGTTCGGGGTCGGCAACATCGCCACGCTCGGGCACCTGGCGTCGATGATGCGGACGGGTCTGGCCGTCGACGCCGCGGGCCGGGACGTCTACACCAGCGATCCGCAGTTCCTGCGGCTGCCCATCCACTTCCTGCAGGGGACGGACAACTACATCTTCCTGCCGGAGGGAACCGCGCGGACCCTGCGCTGGCTCCGCGACGCCAACGGCCCGGATCTGTACAGCCGCAGCCTCCTGCCCGGCTACGCACATCTGGACGCGATCATCGGTCAGGACGCCGACCGTGACGTCTACCCGCTCATCCTCAACCATCTGGAGTCCGATCGTCGGGGATGACGGGATGACGGGATGACGGGATGACACCTCGGGGTAACGAGCCCAGGGTGCGGCCATCCGGGATGATGCCGTCCGGGATGAGGAGTCGGGGTGCGGGACGTCGGAGGTGAGGCCGTCCGGTGTGGGAGATCGAGGGTGCGGCCCGATCCGGGGCGGACCGGGGCCGCGGTCAGGCGTGCGGTACCTGCCGGGCCGCGCGCGTCTGCACCGCTTTCAGGCCGAGCTGCGCGGCTGTCCGCAGCGCTGCCGTACGCAGCTCCTCGGCGCGTTCCCGGTCGCCGTCGGAGCCCCTCGACATCAGCACGAGCGCGTACTCCATCTGGGTGAGCGCGGCGAACGGAGGAGATCCCATCGCGTGGTGCCGCTGTAGGGCCGCCTCGAGGTGCGCGCAGGCGGCGTCCCACCGGCCCAGTGTCGCGGCGAGCACACCGAGGTGGTGGGTGACCGCACCGAGGAAGCCCGCCAGACCCAGGGTGGCGTTGTGCCGGGCGAAGGGAAGGATCAGCTCGTAGAGCTTCCCCGCCCATACCCTGTCCCCGATCGCGGTTACCGTCTGGATGAACGCGACGATCGTCGCCCACCACGAGTAGTTCTCGTCCAGCTTGGCCGGGGCGTCCGGGGAGAGGCTGCCCAGCAGTTTGCGGACCTGGTCATCGGCTGCCGACTCCGCACCCAGCCACGCCCTCATCGCCGGCCAGATCTGGATCTGCGACTGCAGGGTCGCGATGTCGTCGATGAGCGAGCGGGTCTCACCGAGGTGTCCCCGCAGCCACAGCATCGGAAGTGCCTGACCGATGAGGATGAGCTCGGTCTGCGAATGGCCCAGCTGGCGAAGCCGGGTCTGCAGCTCGCCGGTCAGGCGTTGGGCGTGTTCGTACCGCCCCTCGATCGTGGCGACGACCACGTCCCACATGGCCGCCATCCGCAGGAACTCGGGATGGCGCAGCTCCCGGGCGAGATCGGCGAGAGTGGCGGCGGTGTCGGCCGCCAGCTCGAAGTCCCCCCGCCGGAACCGCGCGGACATCCTGATCCGCAGCCCGTCCAGGAGCAGCTCGTGGTTACCGAGTTCCTCGCCCAGACGCAGGATCTCGGCGGCGTCGGCGAGCTGCTCGTCGACGTCCCGGGGGCCGTCCAGGGCCCAGCAGCGGTGGCACAGGACGATGGCCAGCGTCGCCAGGTCGTTCACCCGCCGGGCCATGGCGATCGCTTCCTCGCAGAGGGCCACCCGCTCGGCGTACGGGCGCTCGTGGTGCACCCAGTGGGCGAGGCGTCCCAGCGCCCTGGCCCGCGCGGGGCTGTCCGCGTTGCCCAGGCGCTCCAGCGTCTCCTCCAGCAGCGCCTGGCCCTGGGGATCCGGACTCACCGCCGGGGGCAGCACACCGCCGTACCCGAAGGCGGCGCGGGTGAACAGGTCGGTGACGTCGCTGTCGCGGGCGACCGTGGCCGCCTCGACGAAACGGGCGTCCCGGGCCGGGTACTCCCCGGCCCGCCCGTGGGCGTCGCCCAGGGCGAGCAGCAGCTCGGCGCGCAGCCCTCCACCGTTGCGCTCCAGCACGTCAAGCGCACGGCGGTAGTGCAGCACCGCGCCGTCGAAGGCCGCCTCCGCCAGTGCGCGGTCACCGGCGAGCCGCGCGTAGTGGACGGCCCGGTCGGCGACGGCCGGGTCCGCGCACGCCCAGTAGTGGTGGGCGAGCTCGGCGTGGGCGCTCGCCTGGCGGGCCTGGAAGGCGTCCCCGATCTGGCGATGCAGGCGAGCGGCGCGGGTGACACCCAGGCTGTCCCGCAGGAACCGGCGTACGACCGAGTGGGAGAAGACGTACCGGGCGGGCTGGTCGTGGTCCTCGTGCACCAGACCGGCCTGCCGCGCCTCGTCGAGGAGGTCGAGCAGGCGTATTTCGTCGATCTTGGCTGTGGTGCCGAGGATGTCCACGTCGAACTCATGGCCGATCACCGATGCGATGGCGAGGGAGGAGGAGCACTCCTGGGACAGCCGGCTCAGCCGCCAGCGCACCAGATCCCGCACGGTTTCGGGGATCTCGACGCGGGACGGGCCTGACGGGGCCGGCGGGGCCAGGGGCACCAGCTGGTTTGGCCGGACCGGGCCGGGGGGAGCCGGCGGGCCACTCGACGGAGTCCGCTCGGAGGCCGGGGTCGAAGCCGGGGGAAGCGCCCCCACGTCCACCAGGTGCCGCATCATCTCCGTCAGGAAGAACGGGTTGCCCGCCGTGTCCGTCCGCAGCTCGCGGGCCAGCGCGAGGCCGGGTTCGGCCAGCCCTCCGCCGGTGACCTGCCCGAGCAGTGCCACGGTCTCGTCCTCGTCGAGGCCGCCGACGGTGATCCGCCGGCAGTCGGCGTCCCGGGCCAGCCTGGGCAGGAAGTGGCTCAGCTCCCCGTGGTCGGTGCTGCGGTAGGTGGCCACCACGAGCAGGGGTGTCGCCCGTGGCATCCGCATCAGGTGCTGCAGCAGGAGCAGGGAGGAGCGGTCCGCCCACTGCAGGTCGTCCAGGACGGTGAGGACGGGACGCCGGGAGGCCATCGTGCACAGCCAGCCGTCAAGGGCCTCGAACAGGCGGAACCGTTCGGCCTCGGCGTTGCCCGGCAGGGGGGTGCCGACCACGCCGACGCGCTTGGCAACCTCGGGAAACAGCCGGGAGATCTCGTCGGCGTGCTCGCTGAACTCCGCCCGTAGCAGGGACCTCGGGCAGGTGCGTGAATACTCGCCCAACGCCTCCCGGTAGGCCTGGTAAGGGGCGAGCACTTCCTCGTCCCAGCGGCCGTAGAGCACCAGCCCGCCGTCGTCGAGCGCGGTGCGGGCGATCTGTGCGGCCAGGGTGGTCTTCCCGATCCCGGGCTCCCCGCTGATCAGCGCGAGTACCCGGTGTCCGGATCGGGCCCGGTCCCAGCTCTCCCGCAGTGCCCGTAGTTCCGCCACCCGACCGACGAAGGCGGTGTCCGCCATGCTCGCCAACCAGCCGAGGTGGGAGCCGCCGGGAGGCCCGGTATCGGTATCGGTGTCGACGTCGGTGTTGTCGACATCGGTCGGCCCGCTGCGCGGATCGGTCGGCGTCGAGGAGCCAGGGGCCCGCAGCGGTGGGAACGTGTCCTGCAGGTCAGGTACCACCAGCTGCCAGATCCGCTGGGTCCGGTCGAAGTCCTTCAGCCAGTGCTCACCGAGGTAGCGCACGTCGAGACCGGCGGGCAGGGCGTCCTCGACGAGCGAATGGGTGATCTCCGACAGCAGGATCTGCCCGCCGTGCCCGGCGGAGCACAACCGGGCCGCCCGGTGCACCCCGAGCCCGACGTAACGGCCGGTCCACGCGGTCGGTTCGGTGGTGTGGATGCCCATCCGGACGCGGACCCGGGCGCCGGCCGGCCATGAATGCGCCGCCAGCGCACGCTGGGCCGCGACGGCGGCCGCCACGGCCTCCTTGGACGTGCGGAACGCGACGAAGAACGAGTCGCCCTGGGTGTCGATCTCTCGGCCGCCGGTCGCGTCGAAGGCCTGTCGTTGCAGGCGTTGGCATTCGGCCAGGATTTCGCCGTAGCGCTCGCCGTGTCTTCTGACCAGTCGGGTCGAGCCCTCGATGTCGGTGAACAGCAGCGTCACCGTGCCTGTGGAGAGCGTCACCGTGCCTGCGGAGGTCGAGTCGGTCAGCATGGTCCGGTTGGCACGGGAGCCGGATGTCACCAGGCGCATCCGTGGCCCGGATTCCGTGTCGACCTCGTCCGTGCCGCACGGCTGGTTGGCGGCCCCGGAGGTGTTGGTGACAACCACATCGCACCCCTCGGTTCCCCGGGTTCTCCGACGGGACGGAGAAGCCATGATCGCGCTGCCTTTGGTCCGCTGGATACTCGCGGGCGAAACCCGGTGGGGAAGCCCGTCCAGGGATATCAAAACACCTGCCGGAGACGCGCACCCGACAACGGGTCGTCCACGGTCGGGACCGTCTCGAGGGATTACCGGACGTTGCGGTTTACTCACAGGCGATCGGCGACCGTCGAGACCGTTTTTACTCCGGTAATCGGATCGATGCCACCAGTCATCATCATCTCGGTGGGCGGGTCAGGCGTCGCGGCGTACCCGTAAAGCGGCCAGGAGGTTCCGGAGGTCCCGGAGGTCCAGGAGGTCTGCGAGGCCCGGGAGGCCCGGGCCTGCGGGTCGCCGAGAGGCGGTCATCCCGGCTGTGAAGGATGATGTGACTCAACGGACGGGAAAGGTGTGACGTGACGCGCCGAGTGCGTCCTTGACCCCCGGGTTGGTCGTCCCTACTGTCCGGTCCACGGTCGGAAGTTGACATAACATTAACTGTCTAGCTGACGGTGAAGGTTGAAGCTCACCGATCGTTCCTTGCTCCATCCACTCGGCGCCGCCTTCCTCGCTGCACCGGGCGGCTGGGGCATGTCCCCTGTCCGCCCACCGATGTTGCTGGAGGACCGACACCGCATGGCAGCTCCTCAGAACTACCTGGCGGTGATCAAGGTCGTCGGGATCGGCGGTGGCGGCGTGAACGCCGTCAACCGCATGATCGAGGTCGGTCTCAAGGGCGTCGAGTTCATCGCGATCAATACCGACGCCCAGGCCCTGCTCATGAGCGACGCCGACGTCAAGCTCGACGTCGGACGCGAACTCACCCGTGGACTCGGTGCGGGTGCGGACCCGGAGGTCGGCCGCCAGGCGGCCGAGGACCACCGGGAAGAGATCGAAGAGGTCCTCAAGGGCGCCGACATGGTGTTCGTCACCGCGGGAGAAGGCGGTGGCACAGGCACCGGCGGCGCACCGGTGGTGGCCAACGTCGCCCGGTCGCTGGGCGCCCTGACGATCGGTGTCGTCACCCGTCCGTTCACCTTCGAGGGACGCCGTCGCGCCACCCAGGCGGAAGCCGGGATCGACGCCCTGCGCAACGAGGTCGACACCCTCATCGTCATCCCGAACGACCGGCTGCTGGCGATGACCGACCGTGACATCAGCGTGCTGGACGCGTTCCGCAGCGCCGACCAGGTGCTGCTCTCCGGTGTGCAGGGCATCACCGACCTCATCACCACACCCGGCCTGATCAACCTCGACTTCGCCGACGTCAAGACCGTCATGTCGCACGCGGGCAGCGCCCTGATGGGAATCGGGCGGGCCCGCGGCGACGATCGGGCCATCGTCGCGGCCGAGCAGGCCATCGCCTCGCCTCTGCTGGAAGCGAGCATGGACGGCGCCCAGGGCGTCCTGTTGAACATCTCGGGTGGTTCCGACCTCGGCCTGTTCGAGATCAACGCCGCCGCCGAACTGGTCGCGGACGCCGCTCATCCCGAGGCGAACATCATTTTCGGTGCGGTGATCGACGACGCGCTCGGCGACGAGGTCCGGGTGACGGTCATCGCCGCGGGCTTCGACACCGTCCCGGCCCGGCCCAAGGCGTTCCTGCCCGGCTCCCGTCGCAGCCCTGCTGGCCAGCCCGCCGCCGCGGGGAACTCCGCAGCCTCGGGAGGCTCGACCTCGGGGCCGTCGGGATCCACGCCCACGACGGCCCCCGCGGCCTCCTCGTCTCCGGCGCCCGTCACGGTCACGCCGGCTGCGTCCTTCACCGCCTCGACCGCGCAGCCCCGGACCGTTCCCGCGACGGCGGTGGCGACCCCGCACACGTCGGCGTCGTCCGCCCGTGTGTCGTCCCAGCCGGCCCACCCCCGGACGTCCGCGCCCGGCCAGGTGGCGGAAGCCTCCGACGACCGGGACTACAACCACGACGCGCAGTCACCGTCCCGGCGGGAAAGCGTCGACGCCAGCGTTGATCAGGGTCATCCGCCGTACAAGGAGCCCAGGGAGGGGCCTCGGCCGAGCTATCCGCCGCCTCGCAGACCGGTCCGGCCGATCGCGGACGACGACGACGAGCTCGACGTCCCCGACTTCCTCAAATAGCTTCGTTGCCGGTATCGGTCCGGATGCAGGTGGCGGCCATGTTTGTCGGGAACTTCCCGCGGTTCGTCCTGAACGTCGCGTGCGGTCACCATGAGGCCGGCGGCGGTCCGCCGCGGGCGCACCCGGCGACGATGCCGCTGCCACGACACGGGCGAGACAGGTGATGATCGCACCGATCGCGGGAGGACCGGCCTCGGCACAGCGGCGCGAGGAACTGCGACACAACCTTGCCGATGTCCGTGGGCGGATCGCCGCAGCGGCTGCCGCGGCGGGTCGCCCGGCCGACGAGCTCACCCTCATCGCGGTGAGCAAGAACTGGCCGGCATCGGACGTCGCCCTGCTCAGCGGGCTGGGTGTCACGCATTTCGCGGAGAACCGCGAGCAGGAGGCCCGGCTGAAGGTGGCGGCTGTGACGAAATACCTCTCCGGTCGCGAACTTGACAGTGAGGTTTCGTCTGCATGGCAGCCGCATGCACGCGACGTCGTCCCGGAGGGGGATGCCGACCAGATTCGTCAGCCGGGCCCGGCGGCTGCGCCAGAATCCGGGCCCTGCTGGCATTTCGTCGGCCAGCTCCAGCGTAACAAGGCCCGTCCGGTGGCTGGATGGGCTCATTGGGTGCAGTCGGTCGACCGTGCGCCACTGGTGAATGCGCTAGCCGGTGGGGCGCTCTCGTACGATCGGGAAATCGCCGTATGTCTGCAGGTGTCGCTGGATCCGGCCGGGTACGACACCGGTCGAGGTGGTGTTCACCCGGCCGACATCCTCGCTCTGGGCGACCTTGTGGCCGCAAGCCGCGGCCTCGTCCTCGTCGGGGTGATGGGGGTTGCGCCGCGCGGCCTGCCGGCCCATCCGGCCTTCGCGAGGCTGCGCGAGGTTTCGGACATGCTTCGTCGAGAGCATCCGGACGCGTCGGTGATCAGTGCCGGCATGTCCGCGGACTTCGCCGAAGCGGTGGCCGAAGGCGCGACACACCTTCGCATCGGGACGGCTTTGTTCGGTCCACGGCGTGGTGTCCCTTAGAGTCGCGCTCATGGGTGTCGCGCGCAGGGCGATGGTCTACCTCGGTCTGGCCGAGGAGGACGAAAGCTACCTCGACGAAGACGAGTACGACGACGCCGGTCGTGAGGACCGACGCGACGTCGGTGAGCCGATGCCCGCCGAGCGGTCGGTCCGTCGTATAGATGCACGTGAGGAGCCGCCTGCGATGCCGCGACGTCCCCCGGTGGAACAGCTTCGGCCGGCTGGTCCGGTTCCGATGCGCAGGCCATCCGCGATCGAGGAGCCGTCACCGTACCGGATCACCACCTTGCAGCCGCGAAGCTACAATGAGGCTCGGCAGATAGGGGAGGAGTTCCGGGACGGGACTCCTGTTATCATGAATCTGACTGAGATGGATGATGTTGACGCCAAGCGGCTGGTCGACTTCGCCGCGGGTTTGGTGTTCGGCCTGCGCGGATCGATCGAGAAGGTCACCAACAAGGTGTTCTTGCTCTCGCCGCACAACGTCGAGGTCACCGAGACCGACAAGCGGCGCATCCGTGAGGGTGGCTTCTACAATCAGTCATGATCATATGTCAGCTGTCATCAGACTCAAGTCCCCACAGGTACAGGAGAGCCCGCCATCAGCACACTTGGTGACGTGATCTCCACACTCCTGCTGGTCTACCTACTGTTGCTGTTCGCTCGCGTAGTGATAGATCTAGTGGTCTCGCTGAGCCACACCTTTCGTCCGACCGGAGTCTTGGTACTAGTCTTTGAGTCCGTGTACACCGTCACTGATCCACCGCTGAGATTAGTGCGGCGGTTCATCCCGCCCCTTCGGGTGGGTAACGTGGCGTTCGACCTCGGATTTTTATTGATCTTAGTTGTGATCTGGGTCTTGCGGAGACTCGCAGATGGGCTGTGACGAAGTCGCGCACGTGGCGAATGCGCGCGGCAGACTGCCGCTGGACCGCCCTCTCCGGGGAACGGCGATGCCGCATCATGAGGAGGCGACGTGGCTCTGACACCGCAGGACGTACAGAACAAGGTCTTCAGCCCGACCCGGTTCCGCACCGGCTACAACGAGGACGAGGTCGACTCCTTCCTCGACGACGTCGAGAGCGAGCTCACCAGGCTCCTGGACGAGAACACCGACCTGCGCCGACAGCTCGACGAGGCCCGCCGCGCGGGCGGCGGTGCTGGTTCGGGTGTACCCGCCCAGGTGCTGGAGGAAAACCAGCAGCTGCGCAGGCAGCTGGAGGAAACCCGGCGCCAGGTCGCGCAGGCTCAGGCACAGGCGGCCCAGGCAGTACAGGCGGCAGCCCGCGAACGTCCTGCCGCACAGCCGGCGGCGACCACGGTCATACCGGCGGTACCCCCGGCAGCCGCGGCCCCGGCCCGCACCGGCAACACCCAGCTGGACGCCGAGATCGAACAGCGTGTGGCCCGAACCCTCGTGCTCGCCCAACGCACCGCGGACGAGGCGCTGCGGGAGGCTCGTAACGAATCGGAGCGCGCACGGCGCGAAGCCCGCGCCGACGCCGACCGCATCATCGGCGAGGCTCGCGCGCATGTCGCCGAACAGCTCGGTGGCCTGGAGGACGACAAGCGTCGCCTGGAAGGCCAGGTCGAGCAGTTGCGGGCCTTCGAGCGCGAGTACCGGACCCGTCTGCGTGCCTACCTGGAGATGCAGCTGCGCGATCTGGACGGCATGCCGACACAGCCGGCTGTCGGAGCCGGCGGCCCCTCACGCCCACCGCTCAACCCCGGTACCGGCTCCCCGCCGCCCCCTCCGGTCGGGATCACCGCCAGTTCCGCGGCGGCCTCCGGTCCCACGTCTGCCTTCCCGTCCGCTTCGCCCCTGGGTGCGGGCGCGATGGCGCGAGGAAACGACAACGGCGGGGTCCGCGCACCCGACATGGAGACGGCTGCCCGCCGGGACGCGTCCGGACTGCAGGACTTCTAAGGGTCTGCCCGGTGGATCTTCGTTAAGGCCCCTGGATGTATCCACGATCCCGGCATACCGGTTTTGTAACCGCCTGCGGGCAGGGCGTCCGGAGCGTTGATCTCCGGCAGCGGCAGCCGTGACCGTCGTCAGCGGCGTCCTCGTCCTGCTGTCGTCTGTGCTGCTGGGCATGGGCGTCCTGGGCAGCACCGGTTTCGTCTACGCCTCGATCGTGATCGGCCTGGTGGCGGCGGTGCTGCTGTCGCTGGGGGTACGCAGGCCGTCCCGGCGCTCACCGGCAGGCCGGGACACTCGCTGAGTTCCCCGGCCAAGCCCCGCCTGGCCCGTTGGCCAAGCCTCGCCGCCGGCCCGAAGCCCGGCCTGAGCTCCCGGCCGAAAACCCCGGCCTGAGCCGCCGGCCGAGCCCCGGTGAGGTGACGACTGCCTGCGTCAGTCGGTGGCGACCGCCGCCGGCCGCAACCAGAACGTCAGCCCGAGATCCGGCGCGGTCCGGCCGGTCTCGCCCGCGGCCTGACCCGCGGGATCGGCGCCCTCGGTGAAGGTCACGGCGAGGACCTCGGCAGCCACGGTGGAACCATGCTCCCGCAGGGCCTGGCCCGTCTGCGGCGTGTCCGCCGTCCAGCGGACGTCGATCCGGTCGGTGATGTCCAGGCCGGAGGCCTTACGCGCCTCCTGCAGGACCCGCACCACGTCCCTGGCGATACCGGCCCGCCGCAGTTCGGGGGTGATCTCCAGGTCGAGGGCCACGGACAGCCCCGACTCCGACGTCACGGCCCATCCCTGTCGCGGGGTCTCGGCGATGATGAGATCGTCACCGGCGAGCTCGATCCGTTCGCCGTCCACCTCGACGGTGAGCCGGCCGTCCACCGGCCGGCCCGCGCCGGCGACGGCCGCCGCGACCAGCGGGGTTCGCTTGCCGAACCGGCGGCCCAGCGTCCGGAAGTTCGGCTTCACGGTGACGTCGACCACGTCGGCGGTGGCGGCCTCGACGGTGGTGACGTTGAGTTCCTCGGCGATCTGCGCGCGCAGGTCCGGGAAGAGCCCGGCGAACTCGGGGGCGGCCACGACCGCGCGTGCCAGCGGCTGGCGGGTCCGCACACCGCTGCTCGCCCGTGCCGCCCGGCCGAGTTCGACCACCCGCCGCACCAGATCCATCCGGGCGGCAAGCGACGCGTCCACAAGATCGGGCACCGGGATCGGCCAGTCGGCGAGGTGGACCGAGTCCGGGGCGTCCGCCCGGACGCCGGCGACCAGCTTCGACCACAACGTGTCGGTGAGGAACGGGGTGAAGGGGGCCATCAGCCGGGTCACGCCGTCCAGGCACGTGTAGAGGGTCTCCAAGGCGTCCGGATCGGCCTCCCAGAACCGCCGCCGGGAGCGGCGCACGTACCAGTTGGACAGGTCGTCGATGAAGCGGGTCAGGCGGCGCCCGGCGCGCAGCGAGTCGAACGCGTCCAGCGCCTCGGTGACCTCGGTGATGGTGGCGTGCAGCTCCGAGAGGGCCCAGCGGTCGAGCACCGGCCGGGCCTGCGGTTCGGCGGCGGGTGCACCCCCCGGCGCCCAGCCGGCGGCGTTCGCGTACAGGACGAAGAACGACGCGGTGTTCCAGTAGGTCAGCAACACCTTGCGGACGATGTCCTCAAGCGCCTCGTGGCCGACCCTGCGGTCCGCCCACGGCGAGCCGGCCGCGAGCATCAGCCAGCGCACCGCGTCCGCTCCGTGCCGTTCGAACAGCTCGAACGGGTCGAGGACGTTGCCCAGATGCTTGCTCATCTTGCGGCCCTCGGCGTCGAGGAGAAGGCCGAGGCAGAGCACGGTCTCGTACGCCGAGCGATCGAACACCAGCGTCCCGATGGCCATCAGTGTGTAGAACCAGCCGCGGGTCTGGTCGATGGCCTCGCAGATGTACTGCGCCGGATACTGGCCCTCGAACTCCTCGCGGTTGCGGTGCGGCGCGCCCCACTGGGCGAACGGCATCGCGCCGCTGTCGTACCAGACGTCGATCACGTCGGGGACGCGGCGCGCCACCG
>NZ_CAAAFR010000149.1:0-28139 GCF_900634745.1 Protofrankia symbiont of Coriaria ruscifolia | reverse complement strand
GCATCGCGCCGCTGTCGTACCAGACGTCGATCACGTCGGGGACGCGGCGCGCCACCGCCGAGCAGGTCAGGCAGGCGATCGTGACCTCGTCGACGAACGGCCGGTGGGGGTCGAGCGCGGACAGGTCACGCCCGGCCAGGGAGGACAGCTCCAGCAGTGACCCGACGCAGGTCAGATGGGTCGGGTCGGCGGTGCAGCGCCAGATGGGCAGCGGCGTGCCCCAGTAGCGGTTGCGTGACAGCGCCCAATCGACATTGCCTCGTAGCCACTCTCCGTAACGACCGTTCTTGATCCGTTTCGGGTGCCAGTCGGTGCGCTCGTTCTCCTCCAGCAGCCGGCCGGCGATCGCGGTCGTCCGGATGTACCAGGACGGCAGCGGATAGTAGATCAGCGGTGTGTGGCAGCGCCAGCAGTGCGGGTAGCTGTGGGCGTAGTCCTCGGCCCGCCACAGCACCCCGCGGGAGCGCAGGTCGTCGATGAGGGCCGCGTTGGCGTCCTTGAAGAAGACCCCGCCGACCAGCGGGAGATCGGCGGTGAACCGGCCGTCGCGGCCCACCGGGTTGACCACGGGCAGCCCGTACACGCGGGCGACGGCGAGGTCCTCGGCGCCGAAGGCTGGGGACTGGTGGACCAGGCCGGTGCCGTCGGTTGTGGTGACATAGTCGGCAAGGACCACCGAGTGCGCGACCGTTGCCGTTGCCGTTGCCGTTGCCGTTGCCGTTGCCGTGGTTGCGGTTGTTGCCGTGGCCGGGCGGGCAGCTGCGGCCGGGCCGGTGGCCGGGGTGGCGAAGTCCTCCGCCGGCAGCAGCTCGAACGGGCGGGCGTAGGTCACGCCCGCCAGTTGCGAACCTCGCATCGTCTGGACGACCTCGGCGTCCGGCCCCACCGCGGAGGCGAGCAGCGGCTCGGCCACCAGCACCAACTCGCCCTCGCGCCCCCCACCGGCCGTCCGGGCGACCGCGTAGGTGACGTCGGGATGCACCGCGACCGCGGTGTTGGACACCAGCGTCCACGGGGTGGTCGTCCAGACCAGCAGGTTCACGCCCGCCTCGGCAAGCGGACCGGAGGTCACCGGGAACCGGACGTACACCGACGGATCGACCACGTCCGCGTATCCCTGAGAGACCTCGTGGTCGGACAGGGGTGTTTCGTCACGCGGGCAGTATGGGGTGACCCGGTGGTCCTCGACGAGCAGCCCCTTGTCGAAGATCTGCTTGAGGGACCACCAGACGCTCTCGATGTAGGGGGTGTCCATGGTGCGGTAGGCGTTGTCCAGGTCGCACCAGTAGCCCATGCGCTCGGTCATCCGGGAGAAGTCGGCGACGTGACGCAGCACCGACTCGCGGCAGCGGGCATTGAACTCGGCGATGCCGAAGTCCTCGATGTCGCTCTTGCTGGTGAAACCCAGTTCCTTTTCTACGGCGAGCTCGACGGGCAGGCCGTGGCAGTCCCAGCCGGCGCGGCGCGGGACATGAAAGCCCCGCATCGTGCGGAAGCGGGGGAAGAGGTCCTTGAAGACGCGCGCCTCGACGTGATGGGCGCCCGGCCTGCCGTTGGCGGTCGGGGGACCCTCGTAGAAGACCCACCGCGGCCCGTTCGCGGTCGCGTCCAGGGAACGCTGGAAGACCTTCAGATCCTTCCAGCGCGCGAGCATCTCGCGTTCGGCAGCGGGCAGATCGACCTGGGTCGGCAGCGGTGGGAACACCGGTGCAGACTGAGCCTGCCGGGCGGGCTGAGCTGGCTGGGCGGGCTGAGCTGGCTGAGCCGGGTGGGCGGACTGGGTCGGCTGGGTCGGCATGGCAGGTCTCCGTCGGGTTCGAGCTCCAACGGAGGGACGACACCCCGCGGTACCCGGCGTTCACCGGGGCGCGGTGGTACCGCGGTACCACCCTCCTTGCCTCCCAGGACGCCGGTGTGCGGCGGCCTGGGCGACCACTCTTCGCCTGCGGTACCGGATCTACTGGGGGCGCACCGGCCCTGTTCTCCCGGCGGCTCGGGGGTGATCTTCACAGCGCGCTGGCCGCCGGGCTTGCACCGTCCCCGGCTCGCTGGACGCCGTCTCAACCGGTCGTCCCTGGCTGCGCCCGCCGCTACTCGTCCCGTCAACGCCGTCCGCTGTAACAAGCGTAATGGATGAGGCGGAGCATCCGGCGGGCCCCTGCCGGGCCGGTTCAGGATCTGCCGGCGCCCATCGGACGATCTTGGTGCTCGACGTCGTCCGGCACGGGACGGCTGCGGCGGACCGTGCCCCGCGCCGGCGGCGTCCCGGCAGCGGCACGCCGACGGCTCACCGGGCGTCGCCGCGGTCGGCGGCGTGCCGCGGGCACGGGCACGGTTTCGGAGCCGCCCCGCAGCATCCGGACCGGCCAGTGGACAGCGCGGACAATACCGGTGCAGCGCCGCAGCGACAGTCCCAGCGCGCGGGTGCCGAACGGTCCGAGGTAACGGTCGACCTTGTGGACGCGGGTGTGGCAGCGGTGACAGATGGGGACCAGGTCGCGGTCGGACTCGTTACCCGAACCGGCCCGGAAGTAGTCGACATGATGCACGTGGTAACCGACGCCCGAGGGTCCGTCCCGCCACGGCTTCCCACAGATGTGGCACGGACGCTTGCCGGTCTCGGCGAGCCATCGCCTCCGCCGGGCCTTCCACTCGTGGCCGCCCACGTAGTCGCCGTGTCTGCGGTAGCCGTTCAGCCTGCGGGTGAGGTAGAACCGTCCCCGCTCGATCCGCCGGTCCACATGCCCGGCGAGGCCGAGCGCCACGCCGACGGCCGGGACCACCCCGACCCAGCCCAGCAGTTGCCCGGACGCCAGGTGCCGCCACAGGTCCGCCGCGGCTGCGACGGCACCCCACAGGACGCCCGGAATATCCGCCACGATGCTCAACCCGATCCCCCTTTGTCCCCAACCGTGGCAGCGATTATGTCCTGGAGCAGAGAGCCGGAGGCTGCGCGATCATGCTCTTTCCGCGCAGCCGGAGGCCTGGCTCCCCGGGCCAGTGGGTGGAAACCGCTGCGATGGCGATGGTTTCCACCCACGCCTTCCGAGTGCAGGGCGTGGTCGAGGATTCTGGTGAGGGCCGGGTCGCAGCGGTATGCCCTCGGTAAAGATCGAGACGTGTACGCTGTCGCCTCCGCTCGCCAACCCCAGCCCGATCATGAGGGCATGGCAACAACCTTGCCGTCAGCCATCTTTGCGGGAACGGCCGTCTTGTTAACTTCGGCCCGACCGTGAGGGTGTGGAAACCAAGAGTGAAATCCGCCTTGTCGTGAAGGTCTTCTGACGGGGCGGGGATGGCCGTTGGCGGGTCGGGCATGACTTCCGGCAGGCGGAGCGTGGCCGGGGGCCGACGGTCGTGGTGTGTTCTGGCCGTAGAGTGTGTCGGGTGTGGGAGACGTCGTCCACGGGCGGGACCGGTGGGGATGTGACTGCCGGGGCGGAAAGCGGGGGACCCGTCCCGGGCCTGGATGATCCGGGTGCTCCGGACCCCGATGCTTCGCCGGCCCACGAGGGGAACCGCATCAACAGGAGCCGCACCAACAGAGGTGAACCACAGCCGGTGCGTCGATCGCCACGTGCGGTGGCCACGCTGGCCGGTGCCGGCCTTGCGGTCGTCACCATCGATGTGGTCACGAAGATCGTCGCTGTGGCGCATCTGTCGAACCGGGCCCCGGTCGACCTGGTTCCCGGCCTGCTCGACCTTCGGCTGACCCGCAACCCGGGGGCCGCATTCAGCCTTGCCGGCGGTGCGACCGTGCTGTTCAGCATCGTCGCCCTGGTGGTTGTCGTGGTCATCGCGCGAACCGCCCGGACGTTGAAGTCGCTGCCGTGGGCGGTTGTGCTCGGGCTGCTGCTCGGTGGAGCCCTGGGCAACCTCACCGATCGGATCTTCCGCGCGCCGGCTCCGCTGCGCGGGCACGTGGTGGACTGGATCCACCTGCACCACTGGCCGGTCTTCAACATCGCGGACTCGGCAATCGTGATCGGCGGGGTTCTCGCGGTCATCCTGGGAGCCCGCGGTGTCGGTCTGGACGGGCAGCGGGACGACCTGGACGGGCCGGAGGGTTCCGAGGGGCGGCGGGGTCCCGACGGGCAGCAGGCGGCGGGTGCCGGCGACCGTGACAGGTAGTAGTGGGACCGGCAAGGTGACCAGAATAGGGGACAGGCGTGCTCTCGTGGTCCCCGATGGGCTCGACGGCCTGCGCCTGGACGCGGTGATCGCGCGGATGTTCGGGTTGTCCCGGACGGCCGCGGCCCAGCTTGTCGACGCTGGCCATGCCAGCGTGGACGGAACCGTACGCGGTCGGTCCGACCGGGTCAGTGGCGGGGTGTGGCTCGACGTCGAACTGCCGCCACCGCCGAATCCGGTGCGGGTGGAGGCTGATCCGGTACCCGGCCTGCAGGTGATCCACGACGATGACGACATCGTGGTCGTGAGCAAGCCGGTCGGGGTGGCCGCGCACCCCGCGCCCGGCTTCACCGGTCCGACCGTGATCGGCGGGCTTGCCGCCGCGGGTTACCGTGTCGCGACCAGCGGTGCCGCGGAACGCCAGGGTGTCGTCCACCGCCTCGACGTCGGTACGACGGGCATCATGGTTGTCGCGAAAAGTGAGCACGCCTACACCGTGTTGAAGCGGGCTTTTCGGGACCGTGAGGTCGAAAAGATCTACCGTGCTCTGGTGCAGGGGCATCCTGATCCGTCCAGCGGCACGGTGGACGCGCCGATCGATCGTCATCCGCGCAAGTCCGGCCTGTTCGCCGTGGTCGCGGACGGAAAACCCAGCATCACGCACTATGACACCGAAGAGGCGTTCCGGGCCGCGTCGTTGCTGTCGGTACGGCTGGAGACCGGGCGGACCCATCAGATCCGCGTGCACATGTCGGCGTTGCGGCATCCCTGCGTCGGTGATCTCGCCTACGGCGCTGATCCTGTCCTCGCCGGCAGGCTCGGGCTGACCCGGCAGTGGCTGCATGCCGCCCAACTGTCCTTCGCCCATCCCGGGGACGGCCGGTGGGTGACGTTCACCAGCCCTGATCCACCTGATCTGGCGGAGGCGGTGGCCGTTCTCCGGCGGCAGTCGTGACCGTTACCGGTCGCCCGGCGGTCACGTTCCAGGCCCTGAAGCGCCAGCGTGCCAAAATCCAGCTCGCCAAGGGCTGGATCGGGGCCAGAGGCCGGATCGGGGCCAGAGGCCGTACTGAGAAGCTCCGGACGGGACGGGCTGTCGCCGGGTTTGTGCGGGGTGTGCTCGTCACATTGGATCGCCTGGACGAACGTGGGCTGCCGGTCGCGGGTCGAGTACTGGACACACTCGCTGCTCGGGTTCTGGGCATTCGGACTACAGCCTTGAGCATGCGAGCCACGCTGGGCGCGCGGACGAGCGATACGGCCAGCGGTGGCAGTGGTTTCAGCGATGGGCTTGCCAGGTCGCACGGTGACGGGATGGTGCCGTACGGTGATAAGCGTGACCCGGTCGTGGAGACTACCGTGGCCCGCCGGGGCCTTGGCTGCTCCCTCGTCGTCGAACGGAGCATGCGGGTGATGGTGCTGGGTGCGGTCTCGGTGATCGGGGTGAGCGCGATCGCCGCACTGGCGCGAGGGCCGGCCGGCGGACGCGATCTCGGGCAGGTCGGTCGCACACAGCTGGCGTTGCCTGCCATGGGGGAGCATGCGGATCCGGCCGCCGGGCCGGCGAGCACGACGGCGGGCGCCGCTGCCGTTGATGCTGCCGCCGTCACCGCCGTCACCGCCGTTGCCCCGGCCGTGGTCTCCGGTCCGGTTGCCGTCCCTGTTCCGGTCGAGGAGATGCCCGCGGACGCTGTCCTGGTGGGCCCGCCACCGCAGGAGACGGTCGAGGGCTACCTGAAGGCGGCGAGGATGCGGCTGACCGCCTCGGCGCAGGCGTCCGAGCAGCCTGACACCTATGCGATCGTCGCTTTTCCGGGGTACCGGACGCCGGAACAGGCCTTCGGACTGCTCCAGGACCTGCGGACCGTGCGCGTGTTCTTCCGGGTTCCCCCCGATGGCACGGCGCTGTCCGCGGACGTCCGCGACCCGCTCGCCGACGTCCGGACCGCCTTCGCGCGCGCCGCCGACGTCGCTGCCGCGCGGGCCGCCGCCGCCGGTGCTGCCGGTGACGCGGGCGCCCGGGCGCTTGCCGCGGACGAGGCAGCGGCGCTGGGAGATTCCTGCGCCTGCCTGTACGGAGCGGTCGTGGTCGCTGCGGCGCGGCAACTTCTCACCCTCGCTGACACGGGGTCGGTTCGGTTGGTGGACGTCGCGCCACCGGGCGTGTCCGGTCCGTCGGCCGTGTTCGTGCCCCTGCGACCCGAACAGCGGTGAACGGCTCTGTGACGGCTGTAACAGCTGTGCGGACGTGGCGGGCACGCGCTGTCCTTGCGCTGCTCATCGTCGCCGTGTCGCTCGCTCATCCGCCGGCGCGCGACGGAGCTGGTGGGTCCGGTGGCTCGGATAGAGCAGCCCATGCCCATGCCGCCGGTGCCGCCGGTGCCGGCCCTGACAGCGCCGATGCCACCGCTGTTGCCGGTATTGCCGGCGCCGGCGATGTCGCCCATGTTGGTTATGTCGTCGATGCCGGCTCCGATACCAGCCCGGGGACACCGATCACGTTGGGACGCGGGAGCTCCCCGTACACGCTGACCGTCCGGTCACAGAATGGCGGGGAGGGCGTGGCGGAGGTCACCGCCCAGGCGCCGGGAGCCGACTGGGCGGTCCGGGGCGCGGAGTCCGCGGTGTTCGCGATCACGGTGGACGGTAAGCCGGCCACCGACGTCGTCGTGCCCTTCGAGCATCCGATCGCGAGCCGCGTCCAGCTTGGACATGTCTCTGCCGGCGCCCACACTCTCACGATCGCGCTGGACGAGCGGGCGTCCGCATCCGGCGCGCACGCGGTGGTGCTGCGTGATCTGTCGGTATCGGTCGTGGCGCCCAGGGCCTCCGGCGAACCGGATCCGCTCGCGTACGCCCCGATCCTCTACGGACGGTCACTGCCGGAGTTCGGAGGCCCCTTCCAGAACAACCACACCGACACGCCGCTGTTCGCCTGGCACACGCAGGCCCCGGTAGCGGGCCGGCGAGGCCACACGCTGCTGGAGTACAGCGTCATGTTCAGCAACGAGGACGGTGGCACCGGCGCCGACCCCGCATCTCTACAGGCACGGTGGGGACGCCAGACCGACATCGAGTGGGTGTACCGGGTCGAGCTCGACGCGGCCGGATCCGTGGTGCCGGGGTCGGCGGTCTACCAGGCTCCCAGCCACACGGCACTACCGTTCGCCGGCCGCTACGAAGACGGTCACCCCGTGCTGCAGACGTGCACGAGCAACAACATGGTGTGCGACGTGATCACCGACCCCGGCATGCGGTTCGTCCTCGCCGTCGATCACGAGCTCGCCGCGGGCGAGGCACGTGAGCAGATGATGGACACCGTCGGGTGGACCTATCAGGTGTCCGCGGCCGAGGTGCGGCGTGAGGAAAAGATCGAGCCGGTGGCGTCCGCGTACACGCCGGCGCTGTCCGACCCGCGGAACTACCTGTACGTCGTGATCCGTAAGACCACGTCCGTCCCGGTCGCTTCGGTTGACACGGGCCTTGCCTGGGTCGGTGCCACGGTCGGGGTCCGGCTCGCGGGCGCCCCGGACGTCCTCTACCGGTCCGACCACATGATCCCCGGCTGGTCCCTGCAACGGGACGGCTTGGTTGCCACCGCCGTGGAACTGCCCGCGGGCACGCGGCTCGACGACATCGCCACGCTTGAGGTGCTGCGGGCCCCGGCGAGCGTGATCGACCCGGGTTCGACGGTGACGGTCACCGGTGTCGAGCGGGCGATCATGCTGGATGCCGACGCGTTGCCCGCGTCCGGGTCCCTGACCTGGTCGGGCACGGCCACGCTCACCGCGTCCGATCCGAGCAGCGTTCTGCTGAGCCGCTGAGCCGCTGAGCTGTTGTGAGCCGCTGAGCTGTTGTGAGCCGCCGAGCTACTGAGCCGTTACTGGGCTACTGCTGAGCCGTTGCTGGGCAGCTGGCACCAGGTTGTGCCGCGACCCGGTCGTCGTTGAGCGCGTCCGGCGGGATGTCGAAGATCTCCTCGACGGCCCAGTCCCGTGCCCAGGTCTCGACGTGCAGCAGCGGGGTCGGCGAGGTCAGCCGGTTGGCGACCAGCGCGGCGATGACCTGGCCGTGGCTGACCCAACCAGGGCTCGCCCGCATCGGACAAAGCCGGTCGATCGTAGCGGCCAGGCCGAGGCGGGTCAGATAGTCGCGCAGGACCGGCAGCGCGCCGAGCGCCTTGTCGACGCTCGGCGGCCCGTAGTCCACGGCGACCGACACAGCCCCGAACCGTTCCAGGCCCATCACTACACAGAGCGTCGAGAAAAACAGGGATCAATCAAAGGATCAAGTAACTGGATCATCGCACGCACGTGCGGAAGACAAGACTAGCGGTCCATGCCGCGCACAGGTTGCGCCGGCACTTCGACGACGGTCAGCTCTATGTGAACCTGCATGGTCAACAGCACAGCCCGGTCGATCCCGATGATGCGCTCGCCCGGTTTCTGCGCGCCCTGGGTGTCGCGGAAAGTGAGATTCCTCTTGGTCTTGATGCGCGCGCGGAGTTGTATCGCAGCCTGCTGGCCGACCGGCGGGTCCTGGTGATGCTGGACGGTGCCGCTGACGAGAGCCAGATCGAGCCGCTGCTGCCGGGCTCGGGCAGCTGTGGGGTACTGATCACCAGCCGGGCGCGGCTGGCAGCGCTTCCCTGCACCCGCCTGCATCTCAAGGTGCTCGACTTCGGCAGCGCAATCCGGATGCTGGCCCGGATCGTCGGCGACGACCGCGTGTCGGCCGACCCTCTTGCCGGCCGTGAGCTGGTGCGACTGTGCGGCTACCTGCCCCTGGCCGTTCGCGTCGCCGGGGCGAAGCTGGTGGCGCATCCCCACTGGAAGATATCCGGCCTGGTGTCCAGGCTGGTCGACGAGCGACGCCGGATAGCCGAACTCCGCCACGGTGCCCTCGATGTCCGGGGCAGCTTCGACCTGTCCTACCAGCGGATCGACCCACAGGCGCGGCGGCTGTTGCGTCGGCTGGGTCTGCTCGGCCTCTCGGTTTTCTCAAGCCGGGTCGCCGAACAGTTGCTGGAGACCGACAGGCACACCGCCGAAGGGACCGTCGACCGCCTGATCGACGCACAGATGCTCGACATCGCCGACACCGAACCGGCCGGTGGTATGTGGTTCCGATTGCACGAGCTGGTCAGGATCTACGCGCGCGACCAGGCAGAGATCGAAGAGGACAGCCAGGAGATCCTCCGGATCACCGCACTCGGACGCGACTGCACCGCCCGTCTGGCCGTGGACGTCCCGGTGCAGGCAGGTGCGGCTGAACGACAGGCAGGTGCTGCCGAACGGTGGAACACCGCGTGGAAAAACTGGGAGGCGGAAGCCAGCGTCGGCAGTTACTGACCGCACAGGCTGCGTCGATCGTGCGGGGCGCGATCGACGCAGGCCGTCCGGTCAGACCTGAATACGGTTGTCGATGGCGGTGACAATCTCGTTGATCGCGTCGGTGACGGGGATCCCGTTGCGCTGCTCGCCGTTGCGGTAACGGAAGGAGACCGCGCCCGCGGTCACGTCCGCGTCCCCGGCAAGGAGCATGAACGGCACCTTCTGCTTCTGCGCCGTCCGGATCTTCTTCTGCATCCGGTCGTCGGAGGCGTCCACGTCGACGCGGACGCCTCGGGCGCGCAGGCGCTCGGCGACGTCCCGCAGGTACGGCACGTGCTCGTCGGTGATCGGGATACCGACCACCTGCACCGGCGCCAGCCAGGGGGGGAAGGCACCGGCATAGTGCTCGAGCAGCACCGCGAAGAACCGTTCGATCGAGCCGAACAACGCGCGGTGGATCATCACCGGACGCTTGCGGGTGCCGTCCGCGGCCTGGTATTCCAGATCGAACAGCTGCGGTAGCTGGAAGTCGACCTGGATCGTCGACATCTGCCAGGTCCGGCCGATTGCGTCCTTGGCCTGGACGGATATCTTCGGGCCGTAGAAGGCGGCGCCGCCCGGGTCGAGAACGAGGTCGAGCCCCTGCTTGGACGCGGCCTGGCGCAGCGTCTCGGTCGCCTCGGCCCATTCGTCGTCGGTGCCGACGGACTTCTGCGGGTCCTTGGTGGACAGCTCCAGGTAGAAGTCGCTCAGGCCGTAGTCGCGCAGCAGGTCGAGGACGAACGTGAGCAGGCTGTCGAGCTCGCCGGGCATCTGCTCGAGGGTGCAGTAGATATGCGCGTCGTCCTGGGTGAAACCGCGGGCGCGGGTCAGCCCGTGCACCACTCCGGACTTCTCGTACCGGTAGACCGTGCCGAATTCGAACAGGCGCAGCGGCAGCTCGCGGTACGACCGCCCCCGGGCCCGGTAGATCAGGTTGTGCATGGGGCAGTTCATGGGCTTCAGGTAGTACTTCTGCCCCTCGTCGAGCTCCATGGGCGGGTACATGGCGTCGGCATACCAGTCCAGGTGGCCCGAGATCTCGAAGAGCTGTCCCTTGGTCGCGTGCGGGGTGTACACGAAGGAATAGCCGGCTTCCTCGTGCCGGCGCCGCGAATAGTCCTCCAGCACCTTGCGGACCACGCCGCCCCGGGGGTGGAAGACGGCGAGGCCGGATCCGATCTCCTCGGGGACCGAGAACAGGTCGAGTTCGACGCCAAGCCGGCGGTGGTCGCGCTTCTCGGCCTCGGCGAGCATCGTCAGGTGGTTCTTCAGCGCCTCTTTCGAGCCCCACGCCGTCCCGTAGACGCGCTGGAGCTGCGGGTTCTTTTCGCTGCCACGCCAGTAGGCGGCGGCGGTGCGCATCAGCTTGAAGGCGGGGATGTGCCGGGTGGAGGGCACATGCGGGCCGCGGCACAGATCCTTCCAGCAGGTCTCGCCGCTTTTCGCGTCCAGGTTGTCGTAGATCGTCAGCTCGCCCGCGCCGACCTCGACACCGGCCTCGGCGTCGACTCCGGCCGCGCCCTTGAGGCCGATCAGCTCGAGTTTGAACGGTTCGTGGGCGAGCTCCGAGCGTGCCTGGTCGTCGGTGACGACCCGGCGGGAGAAGCGCTGCCCGTCCCGGATGATCCGGCGCATCTCCTTCTCCAGCGCCTCGAGGTCCTCCGGGGTGAACGGGCGGTCGACGCCGAAGTCGTAGTAGAAGCCGTCGGTGATGGGCGGGCCGATGCCCAGGTGCGCCTCGGGGAACAGCGTCTGCACCGCTTGGGCGAGCACGTGCGCGGCGGAGTGGCGGACGATCGCGAGCCCGTCCGCGCTGTCGATGGTGACGGGTTCGACGCTGTCGCCGTCATGCAACTCGTATGCAAGATCGCGTAGAGTGCCGTCCACCCGGGCTGCGATGACCGACCGGTTCGCGTCGAACAGTTCCGCCGCGGTCGTCCCCGTCGTCACTGCTCGCCCACCTGAGTGAGCGTTACCAGGCAGGACGATCTGGACGGTTGGCACGGGTCGGCTCCTACGGAGATGGGCACAAGGTTCGGGGAGATGGGCATGGGGCTCGGTGAGTGCCCGATGCTACCCGCCGGCCCTTAACGGTAACGAACGGATTTCCCGGCGGCCGGGGCGCGGACACCAGTGGTCGGGCTGCCGGGGGTGTGGTCCTTACGGTAACGAACGGATTTCCTGACGGCCCGTATGGGTGGGTCGCTTCCAGATCGTGGTGGTCACGGAGGAGGATGGGTGTGGGCGATGGGGCTGGGCGATGTGGAAGTCGTCACAGCCGGTGATCGCCGCTGTCCGTCGTCACGTGATGAGATGGCGTGACCGTCGACGACGGCTTCGAGACGACTGTGAGACTTCGAGACGACTGTGAGGAGCCCCTGCGGTGAAGCTGGCGATGGGCACCCGGGAGGTCTTCGACGCGGAGAGCCTGCTTGAGGAGTACCTCGGGCCACGTAAGCGCGGCCTGCGTTATGCCTACCCGTACTACGACGGACTTGCCACCAATGGTGACCCCGACCTGCTGTGCACGGGCGATCTACTCGCTCCCTGCCTGCTCGGTGTCCAGGTGGACGTCGACCGGATGCACACGTTGACGGCGCTGACGCCGTTGCTGCAGCGCGCACTCGACAAGCTCCCGCCCGGTATCGAGCTGATCGAGGCCGACGAGATCACTCTTGATCTTGTTGCGGCCCTGTACGACCCCCTGGACGATCCGGACGTCTCCGACCGCGACGTCAAGGGGTCGTTGATCGCAAAGGTGCTGCACCGCAAGAGACCCGCGTTGGTGCCGCTGTTCGACTCCAAGGTCAGGATCTTCTACCAGCACGAGCGCTGCATCCCGCCATCCCCGCGTGACGGACGGTCCTGGCGTGAGTACATGCAGCTGTTGGTCCGTGCCATGCAGTACGACCTCAAGGAGAACGCCGACGAGTTCCACCGGCTGTCCGCACTCGTCCCCGAGAACGGACCGCCGCTGACACCGCTGCGCATCCTCGACATCGTGGTGTGGATGAGCAGTGCGGTCTGATCGCTGCCTGCCGCCGAGGGCACGGTGAGACGCGGCAACGCGCCATCGGGGTGCCTGTCCGTACTGGCCGTGGTGCCGCTGCGGGCGGCACGCGGACTGGCGGTGGGACGGGCGCCGACCCACTACGAGCTCGGGCGGGGGGTGGGCCTGCGTGGCCGGATCTGGAACGGCATCGCCGACAGCTCCTTCGACGGTGTCGTGGTGGTCGGCGTGGACGGCCGGGTGGCCGCTGTCGGGCCCCGCGACCAGGTGGCGCTGCCGGACGGCCTGCGCGTGATCGACTGTGTCTGGATCGGGCCGGGTGTCATCGACGCCCACGTGCATCTGCCGGCCACCGCCACGCCCGGATACGATGAGCTCCGCGCCGGCCTTGTCGCCGTGCGTGACCTCGGTTCGCCGATCGAAAGGCTCGTCCACTGGCGGTTCGCCGCACCGATCATGGTTGCTGGCACGGGCCCTCGGGTGGTGGGCGCGCCGGAGCGCAAGCCACGGCCGGGCCTGTCCGGGGAGCCCGACGGTCCCGCCTGCGACATTGTCGCTCACCGGCCGGAGGTCCTGCCCCGTGGTGTGAGCGCGGCCGGCCGTCGCGGCGCGGCTGGTCGGATCGCAACGAGCCGCCATGCGCTGGGCCGCCACGGGTTGAACCATCATGCGTTGAGCGGCTACGCGTTGAGTCTTCATGAGCTGGGCCGTCACGGGCTGGGTCGTCACGGGCTGGGCCGAAGGGCGCAAAGCTGGAACGTCCATCGCGACGATGCGGTGGTTGCCGTCGAAAGCCCCGCCGCGGCCCGCGGTCTCGTCGCCGGTCTCGTCGCGGACGGCGTCGATCTGATCAAGGTATATGTCGGGGACGCCGCGACAGCGGCGGATACCGGCGGGCGCGGAGGCCGTTCCGACTGGCTGCCACTGCGCCAGGCCGAGCTCGCGGTCATGGTCGAGGCCGCCCACGCCGCAGGTCTTCCGGTGACAGCACATGCGCTGAGCGTTGCCGCTGTGGAGATGGCGCTGCGGGCGGGGGTGGACGAACTCGCCCATGTCCCGGTGGAACCCCTGCCACCGCGGACCGTCGACCGGATCGCTGCCGCGGGCGTGCCGGTGATCTCGACGCTGCAGTCCCACGCCGGGCTCGGTCCGGCTCCCGGGCGTAACGCGGCGCTGCTCCACCGGGCCGGGGTCGCCCTGGTCTACGGCACCGACGCGGGGGGCACGGGCAGCCGGCCGCCCGGGGTCGACCCCCGGGAGCTCGACCGGCTCGCCTACGCCGGGCTCGGGCGCCTGGGTGCGTTGCGTGCCGCGACGTCCGCAGCCGCCCGGACGGCCGGGCTCGACGGCCGCCGGCCGTCCGGGCGTATCGAGGTGGGTGCGCACGCCGCCGTTGTCGGGCTTCCCATGGATCCCCTCGTCGAGCCCGCCGCCTGGCGACATCCGACGGTGGTCGTCAACGGCCAGCGCGTGATCACCTCGTAATGTGTACAGATATGAAGCTTTCCATCCTGATGCCGGTCTTCAACGAAGAAGCCACACTTGCGTCCGCGGTCAAACGGGTACTCGACGTCAGCTACCGGTCCGAGATCGAGCTCGTGGTGGTCAACGACGGCAGTACGGACGGAACCCGGTCCATCCTCGACGCCCTCGACGACCCCCGGGTGGTCGTCGTGCACCAGCCGGTGAACCAGGGCAAGGGTGCCGCTGTGCGAACCGCGAGCGATCTTGCTAGTGGTGACTACCTCGTCATCTGCGACGCCGATCTGGAATATGCGCCCGAGGAGATCCCGGCGCTGCTGGAACCGGTGCTCGCCGGCGAGGCGGAAGTCGTCTTCGGCTCGCGGACGTTCAGCGGCAACACCGCGTTCTCGTTCTGGTATGTGGTGGGTAACAAGCTGGTGACACTGGCCGCGAACGTTCTTTTCAACAGTTACATCAGCGATCTGGAGACCTGCTTCAAGCTGCTGCCGGTCAGCCTGTACCGCGAGTTGGACGTCCGCTCCGCCGGCTTCGGGATGGAGGCCGAGGTGACCGCGAAGCTGCTCGCCCGCGGTATCCGGCCGTTCGAGGTCCCGATCAGTTACAAGGCCCGCACCCGGGCGCAGGGCAAGAAACTGACCTGGCGGGACGGGGTCGAGGCGTTGTGGATACTCGGCTCGGTCCGGGCCCGCCGTCGCCCGTCCGGTCGCTGAGGTGCAGTGACCCAGGTAATACCGGCCGGCTCTCTAATCGAACGCCTCCAGCCGCGCGAGAAACCTGATCGCGTGACCTTCGGCCGGGCAGGCCTTACAAGGCCTCCGGCCCCGCGAAAAAACCATGATCGCGTGGCCTTCGGCCGGTGGGAGGCGTCCCTCACCTGCCCTCAGGCCGACTCCGCGTCCGCGGGCTGCGACAATGGGCCGCGTGCTGAGCTACGCCGTGCGTGGGCTCACCCGCCGGCACGGCGTCGGTGAGCATGCCGTCCTTGCCACATCCGACCTCGACCTCGACATCGAACGTGGCGAGGTCTTCGGCGTCCTCGGGCCGAACGGCGCCGGTAAGACCACGCTGGTGCGCCAGCTGATGGGGCTGATACGGCCGGACGCCGGTTCCATCGAGATGTTCGGGTGGGACGTTGTCGCCCGGCCGGACATCCCGCCGCGGCTGGCGGCCTATCTCGGCCAGCAGGACATGGCCCTGGCCGACCTGCCGGTGGGGCGCGCGGTGGAGACCACCGCGCGGCTGCGTGGCCTCGGCCGAGGCGCGGCGCGGGCGGCCCGTGACGCCGTCGTCGACGAACTCGGCCTCACGCCGATCGTGACCCGGCCGATGCGGCAGCTCTCCGGTGGTCAGCGCAGGCTTGCCTCGGTCGCCTGCACCCTGGTCGGCGACCGTGAGGTACTCGTCCTGGACGAGCCGACCACCGGCCTGGACTCCGCAGCCCGGCGCGCGGTGTGGTCGGCGCTCGAACGTCGCCGGGCCGCCGCGGGCGTCACCGTGGTGCTGGTCACCCACAACGTCCTGGAGGCGGAGACGGTGCTTGACCGGGTCGCGGTCCTCGACGCCGGTCGGGTGATCGCCTGTGACACCCCCGGACGGCTCAAGGCGTCGGTGAGCAACGACGTCCGCTTGGATCTCGTCTGGCGTTGCGAACCACCCGCCCACGACCCGACGATCGCCTTCCTCGCCCGGCAGGCCGAGATCAGCGGCCGCCGCTGGACCACGCGCATGGACGCCGCCGACGCCCGCGACGTGCTCGCACGGCTTACCACCGGCCCCGCCTTCGCGGCCCTCGACGACTTCACCCTGGCCACGCCGTCCCTTGAGGACGTCTATCTCGCCCTTGGCGGAGCATCCCGCACTCTGGAGCGCACATGACCACGGTTACCCCGTGACCGCCCCCGCAGCCTACGACGCGGCCGGGCAGATCGCCGACCAGGCTGTCAAGGTCGACGGCCGGACCGCCGAGATCGTCGAGACCGTCGACCGGACCGCCCTGCGGCAGCCCGGCGACAGCTTTCCCCGCGCCGCGGCGGTGGTCGACACGCCCGTGTCGCTGCCGCCGAGTACCCCTTTCGGAGCCGCCCTCGGCGCGGTCTACGTCGGTCAGCTCTCCCGCGCCCGGGTGGCGCGGGTGCCCCTGCTGTTCGTCGCCGCGTTCCAGTCGCTCGGGATCATGTTGCTGCTACGTGGGGTGGTCGACGCCGGCAACGAGACAACCAGCGAGCAGGTGGTAGCGGGTTCGACCGTGCTGGTGGTGGCCTTCGTCGCCCTGAATCTTCTCGCGCAGCGCTTCGGGGCGCTGCGCGCTGCCGGGGCGCTGGACTACTACCTGACCCTGCCTGTCCCGGGAAGCGCCGTGGTACTCGGCACGGCCGCGTCCTATGCGTCGTTCGCGGTGCCGGGGATGGTCGTCACGGCCGTGGTGGGTTCGCTGCTGTACGGCCTGCCGCTGTCGGGCCTGTGGATGCTGCTGCCGGTAGCCGTCATGGCCGGCGCGTCTCTTGCCGGGATCGGCGCGGCTATCGGGCTGCTCGCCCCCCGCGAGGAACTTGCGACAGTCGCCGGTCAGGTCGGCATGAGCGTCGTGCTGTTCCTCGGGATCATTCCGGCGGACCGGCTGCCCGTCGGAATCGACGTGCTGCGTGACCTGGTACCCAGCACGTATGCGGTGGACGTGCTGGCCGCCGCCTTCCGGCCGTCCGTCGACTGGGTTGTGGTCGCCCTCGACCTGCTGGTGTGCGCGCTGGTGGCGCTTGTCACGCTACTGGCGGCCAGCGTCGCACTGCGGCATGCCGGTAATACGCGGCATTAGGGCGTTCCGGTGGATCGTCGATCGCGCGGACCGGCGTCCAGATGGCCGGTATCCACCGGACACGGCCTGGCCTGAGAGCCGCATGAGCGGTGACAGCACCGTTGGCGGCGCGCACAGTGCGGGGATGCGGGACTTCTCCGGTACACGCCAGCCCGGCGCGCCCCGGCCGGACCAGTGTGACCGGCTCGACGGTGTTGCGGATGACTGGCCGGCGTTCGAGGAGCCCGAGCGCCGCTTCTGGGTCGTCGGCAGAGCCGAACTCCTCGCCGGCCTGGTGTGTGCGGTTGCCATGGCCGCCGCCGGCCTGCCCCTCGGACTGTTGTGGGCGGCGACCGCCCCGGGCCTGAACGTCCGGGCTGTGCTGGCCGGCAGTGAGGTCGCCTTCGATGCCCAGGCCGGTGTCGACGTGTACTTCGCCATGATCTGCGCTGTCGGCGGTCTCGCCGGTGGCGTCCTCGGTTTCTGGCGAGGCCGCGACGGCGGCTGGCCGGTCCCCGCCGGGCTCGCCCTGGGCGGGATCGGCGGATCCCTGCTGGCGAGCTGGATCGGGCATGTGCTGCGGTCGGCACGGGCCGTCTCGCAGCTACCCGAGGGCACCGGCAGCCTTGTCGTCCAGCTCGTCGAGTTCCGGTTGCGCTCACCCGGCTTCCTGCTCGTCCTGCCCGCTGCGTCGCTGTTCGTGCTCTCGGTGCTGAACTGGCTGTCGCTGTTCCTGATGCCGCGTCGTGAATAGCCGCCAGCGCATGGCCGCCAGCGCATAGTCGCGAACAGTGCCGCGACCGCTGGCGTGTGCCCGCCCGCGCCGGTTCACGCCGGCCCGGGCAGCCGACAGTGGCCTACGGTGGTCACCGGACTCGCCCGGTGGGATTGTGTCCGGTTGTCGTGGACGACGATGATGCCGTGTCGGCTCGGCTCGGCTCGGGTCAGGAGGGCAGGGCTGTGGTCGAACCCACACCGGAGTTGCTGGTCGTCATCGCACCGCAGGCAGCCGGGCCGCAGCCGGACGCCGACGACATCGACGGCCCTGGTCCTGGTGGCGCGGGCGGTCCCGCAGCCGAGGGGGGACCCGACGGAAACAACCGGTACCAGACCATCCTCACCGCCTTGCGGGAGATCGCGCAGGTGACGGTACTCCTGCCGCCACGTCTGGCCCTGGTCGCCGCGCCGAGGGGCCGGGTGGACGCGCTGGCCCGGCTTCCCGGCGTCCTCGGGGTGTTCTCCGAGGCCGTTCCGGCGGGTCTACGGGAGACCCTCACCGCGAGCGAGAACCTCTTCGTGGACGGGTGGCTCGCGCGCCTGGCCGGCAAGCAGCGTTCGGCGGAGGGACTGCCCTGGGACGCCACCGGTACCGGCCGGCTGCCCCCGGGTCCTCCGCATGACCCGGATTCCGCATGACCGGGAGGCTTCCGAATGACCCGAGAGCGCCGACAGCACGAAAGAATATGATCGCTCGCGAATACTAGAAATTGCCAAATAGATGCCCTCTGACCTAGATCGGCCATTAACGTATCGGATCTTCTTCTGCCCGGTCGGGATCTTCTTTGTGAGTGTCTGCCGGCGGTGTTTCGGGTTCGCGGCATGGGAGAGGCCCGGATGTCGCTTCGGGTCGGCGGGCCCCGTTGGGTGTCCTTTCGCTGAGTGGGTGGGGCCGGGTGGGCTGGTGTGACGACGGGTGGTGCTGGTAGTGCGGTGCGTCCGGTCAAGGGCCGGCGGGTAAGGCGTTCAGCCGGGTCAGGACAGCGGGGAGCAGCTCGTGGAGGCCGGGTGGCAGACGGAGGGTGACGCCGCGGGCGTGTCGAAGGATCCGGGCGGGGACACGGAGCAGTTCGTGGCGGAGCCGGTCGGCGTGGGCGCGGCCCAGGTCGCCGTCGATGCCGGCCAGGGACTGCAGCATGACCGATAACAGCCCGGCGAGTAGCGCCGCCCCCATCCACACCGCGTTGACCGCCGGTTCGGCGGACGGGAGATGGCGCAGGCCGGCGCCGAGTTTCGCTTCCTTGATGCGGGTTTCGATGTCGGCGCGGCCCCGGAACCAGGCCTCGACCGTGACGATCCCCGGCCCGTCGTCGGCGGGAATGTTGGTGACGATGAAGCTGACCGCCCACACATGGTCCAACTGGCCGCCGAGCGCGAGGGCCAGCTGCCCTTTCGGGATCGTGCGCCGCCGGGAGCAGGGGTCGGTGCAGAGGTATACTTGGCGGGTCGGAGCGGTCCAGGTCACCACCGCGCCCGCGGCCCGCCTCACCGTCCACCCGCCGTTATGCTTGGCCCGATGATGCCGCCGGCAGAGCGTCAGCAGATTCCCCTCCGTGGTCTTCCCGCCGTTGGCATAGGGCTGCACATGGTCCAGGTCGCAGAAGCGGGCGGGTTTCTGGCAGCCGGGAAATCGACAGGTCCGTTCCCGGGTCCGGAGTAGCCGGGCCAGCCCCGGTGCGGGGAACCGGCGGCCGATATCCACCGGCGCGCCGGTGGTGGGGTCGGTCAGGATTCGCCGCCAGGTCGCCTCCTTGGCCAGCTCGCGGGCGGTGGCGGCGGGGATCGGCCCGTAGCCGGCGAGTTCGCCGGGGGTGTCGGTCACCCCGGCCAGGGTGGCGGCAGAGATGAACACACCGATCTCGACGGAGATGTCGGTGCCGTGGTCGCGGCCGAGGTCGATGGCACCGGCGCCCAGGGCGTCCAGGGCGGCCGGCAGCCGGTCGACCGCGGTCACGGCCAGGTGGAGCTGGGCCGTGGCCGTGGCCGGGGACGGCCAGCTCGGATTCGAACATGTGTACGAGTCTAGTCGCTTATCCGGACATTTACGCCATCTGACGGCAGCCATTCTCCCCACCCCCCACATGCGTGTTCCGGGTCGCGCACAGTAGGTATCCGTGGGGTCATTACTCTGCCGGGGTACGCGTCACGCCAACCGTGCAGGATCCGACAGGGTTCGCTGATGCTGGTCCCCCGGCGCCGACGCCTGCGCACTGCCAAGGCTCGACACGGTAGAATCTTCTATCGACACGAAAATATTAAGACGGGCGTCAGTTTCTTCGGACGGACGCCGCCGACGCCACGAGCGATCCGTTCGCCGGGCACCAAAGCACCTGATGTCTTCTATGTCGTTTCTGAAGTCAGAGCTACACCATACCTCTGCGGCGACACTGTTCTTATTGACTGAAGATCGTCTCTGAGTTACCTGTAATTCACTCCTCAGAGCCCAATATTGACGGCCGCTGGCAGCGCGAAAGAATATGATTGCGCTGCCGGCAGCCCTCGAGGAAGCTAGAAGATCTTTCCGGGTGGCAGCCACTGGAATGTGTCTGACGTTCGTGCCATCGCGTACAGCCGGTCGCCGACTCTGGCGACAACCTCCAGATGCCGGCCTAACGAACTCTGGATCATGGTGACCGCGTCGACGTGCCCGAGTTCGGTGGCGAACGCGGTCGGGCCGCTCCAGGGAAAGCCGGACGCGTCGTTGTTCCGCCACAGGTGGACCAGGCCGCCGGTGGCCGACGGCGCGACCACCTCGAAGTTGCCGACCCGGCCGAACCCGCTCTGGACCAGCACCGGATTTCCGGTCACGCCTTCGGCGAACACCGTCGAGGTCCGCCACAGGCCGTCCTGGGCACGGTAAAGGTGGGCCAGCCGGCCACCGGCCAGCGCGACGGCTTCCAAGTTGGCGGCACCCAGGTTCCCCTGGATGAGGGTGACCGCGTCGACATGGCCGAGGTTCGCTGCCACGAGAACAGGCTGGCTCCAGGGGAAACCGGCGACGTCGTTGTTGCGCGAGAGGGACAACAGGCCGACGTCGGCGGCGGGCACGAGCACCTCGAACGTGCCGCGCAGACCAAGCCGGCTGTGGATCAGCGACGGCGTCCCGGCGACACCGTCGGTTATGTGGATGGAGGACTGCCAGCGTAGGGTCGGCCCACCGTCGCGCCAGAGGAACACCAGTGATTCCCCGATTCGGGCGATCACCTCCAGGGCTCCCGACGTCGACAACTGGCTCTGGATCATTGTGAGTGCGTCGATCCGCCCGCTGGCCTGTGCCACCTGTGTCGGTTCCCGCCAGGGGAAACCGGCGGCGTCGTTGTCTCGCCACAGGTGCGTTATCCCGGCGAACGCTGACGGCACCACCATCTCGAAGTTGCCGGCGCGGCCGAAGTTGCTCTGTACCAGGACCGGATTGCCGCCCACACCGCGACCCCAGCCGATGTGGCTCGGCGTGTACCGGCACAGCTCGAAGCTGTTTGACCGCATCAGGCAGGTGACGCTGTCCGGCGCGCAGCCGTCGCAGTTGCCGTTGGGCGTCGCGAACCGGCCCCATGCCCCGCCGCAGCTGCATCCGCTGGCGGCGTACTCGTCGGGACAGCCGAAGATGTGGCCCGTCTCGTGGGCGAAGACCCGGTCGAGGTTGTCAGGACCCCACCCGTCGTTGTCGTAGGACAGGACGAGCCGAGGTCCGCCGATGGAACTGTAGGCGAAGTACGACAGTGGGTACTTGGTGACGAACGCGCAGTAGGACCACTGCGTGACGTGGATGTCGCGCAGGTCGTCGACGTAGTCGTAGACCCCGTCGAAGTTCGGCTGGTAGCCGAGTTGGCTCATCGCGGGATCCCGCCAGCGCGCTTCCAGATCGGCCGCGGCCGGGTCCGGGGCGGTGGTGATCCGGACGACCTTGATGTCGTAACTGAAGGTGAGGTCTGCGGCCGGATTGGTGGTGGCGTACCAGGAAAGGCCGTTCTGGATCTCGGCGACGCTCTTGGTGCGTTCCGCGGCGGTGAACTGCAGGTCGGCTGTTGGCCCTTCCACGATGATCACGCCGATCGCGATGCTGCCCTCCATGAAGCCGCTGGTGGGTCTGCCGGTGCCACCCCCGCCAGCCGGCTGGCCGATCTGTGCGTCGGCCGGGGCGGCGGTGAGCACGGGCAGCGTGCTCGCGCCCAGGCCGGTGGGGGAGTGCGGGCCGGTGGGCGAGTGCGCCTGCCGCGGGGAGCCGGCGCCGGTACTCGGGGCGCCGCCGGAGGAGCCTCGAGGCGGTGGGACGTCGGTGCATGGCCGATCCCAGTCCCAGACCTCGTCGGACCTGGCCCGGTCCTGCTTGGCCCGCTGGTAGTCGGTGCTGGCGCGTAACCTGAAGGCTGCCAGGCCCAGACGCTCGATCCCGTCGAGATGGCCCGCATCGATGGCCGTGGCGCCGGAGGCGTCCGGCCCGGGGGAGGGGGCCGCGATGGTGGGGCTGACGATGCTGACCCGGCCGTAGCAGTGGAGCACCCGTGTGGACTCGTTGATCGGCGACGGCTGTTCGACCGGGTCGGAGTTGTCGTCGCGTGCCGTGTTCGCCTGTGCGTACACATTCCTCACGATGATCTGTTCGCCGGCTGGTATGTCCCCCGCCATGGATGATCCGTGTCCCTTCTGTTGGATGAACTGTGCGGAGTTGTACCTGGTTGATCTAGGGTTGTGTCGCGTTTGGGAAAAGTGCGTGGACATCTGACCCGCTGTCGCATCCGGCCATTGGGTTCAGAGCCGGAACAGGCCCGGCCCCGGATCCGAGGTCCTCGGGTCCGGGGCCGGGCCTAGGGGATGCCGGGCGCGGTCGGATGCGGTCACAGGGGGCGGCGAGGCGGGGCCGATGGCGGCGGCTCGCCCCGGTGCTGCGTGTCACCCCAGCTCACGTTCCCCTGAACGCTGGGCTGGAGATGCTGGCCTGGTCCGGTCTGAGGTCCCTGCTGGCCTGGCTGGCCGCCGCGAGCCTGCGCCGCCAGGGCCTCTGCGACGTTATGCATGATCATTTCGACCAGTCGTACGGCCTGTGTGGTCGGAAGGTTCAGCACGACCTCGGCGTCACCGGCAATCGTGAACTTCACGGACACATCCGCCATGTTGGAATCCCGTCCTTGGTTGGCTCTGGCTGCCTCCGCAGGCGCACGTGCCATGATTGCGCCTCCTTCGACCGAGTGTGCCTGGATAAGCATGCATGTGCGGTTTGGATCCATCTTCCGCACGGGTCACGGTACGGCGCAGCGGTTCGCGGTTGTCCGCTGCCTCACGACGGACCTGCCGGAGGAGTCGCGCCGATCACGGTTGGGTAGTGTCCGGGCGGTGACGGCATCGCATCCTCCCGTGCGTTCGGACCTGGCCGGCTGTTCTGGGATGCCGTCCGCATCGGCCACCGTCCACCCGAGACGACCCAGCGTGGCCGAGTGTGTCACCGAGCTGGAACGTTGTTATCCCCCGTCCTGGGCGCAGTCGTGGGACGCGGTGGGGCTTGCCGTCGGTGATCCGAACATGCCGGTTCAGCATGTTCTGTTCGCCGTCGACCCCGTTGTCGAGGTCGTCCGGGAAGCTGTTGACCGTGGTGCGCAGCTGCTGGTCACCCACCATCCGCTGTTCCTGCGGGGGGTGCACGGGGTTGCCGAGACGAGCGCGGGCGGGCGGGTCGTGGCCACCGCCATCCGCGGTGGCCTGGCACTGTTCAGCGCACACACGAATGCCGACGTGGCCTGCCCGGGGGTGAGCGACGCGCTCGCGGACGCCCTCGGGCTCAGCGTCGTCGAACCGCTCGGTGGCCTGTCTGGTGGCCCGTCTGGTGACTTGCCGGGTGACTCGCCGCAGCCCGGCAACGGTGGTCTGGGCCGCGTCGGTGACCTGGCCGAGGCCGAACCACTGCGTGCCTTCTGCGCGCGGGTGGCCGCCGCGCTGCCCGCCACCGCCGGGGGGGTGCGTACCACCGGCGACCCGGACCGTCCGGTGCGCCGGATCGCGGTCTGCGGTGGTTCCGGTGGGGAGTTGATCGCCGCTGCCGCGCGTGCCGGCGCCGACGCGCTGGTGACCGCCGACGGACGCCATCACCACGTCCTCGACGCCGTGGCCGCCTACGACGTGGCGCTCGTGGACGTGGCGCACTGGGCCAGTGAATGGCCGTGGCTGCACAGCGCCTCCGCCCGGTTGCGTGCCGGTCTGGCCGGTCGAGGCCGTACGGTGAACACCACGGTCTCCGGCCTGGTGACCGACCCGTGGCGGTGGCACGCGGCCTCGTCGTGGCCGGGCGAACCGGATCGTGACCGGGCGGACCAGGACGACCGGGCGGAGGCAGGACCAGCGGTGACGGATGCTGCCGGGAGCAACGCCTGCGGAGCACAGTGAGGAGCACATGAAGGCTGATCCAGCGACCCAGCTTCGTCTGTTGGACATGCAGGCGATCGACTCCAGCCTTGACCGGCTCGCCGTGCGGCGGCGGAACCTGCCCGAGCATGCCGAGATCGACAAGCTGGACGCACAGCTGGCCGCGCTCAACGACGACCTGGTCCGGGTCTCCACCCAGCTGCGGGACCTGAACCGGTCGCAGAAGAAACTGGACAACGAAGTCGACCTGGTGCGCTCCCGGACCGCCCGCGACCGCAAGCGCCTGGACTCCGGGCAGATCACCAGCGCCCGTGAGCTGGAGAACCTGCAGGCGGAGATCGCCTCGCTCACCCGCCGGCAGGGCGTGCTTGAGGACGAACTGCTCGAGCTCATGGAGGCCGCCGAGGGACTGGAGGCCCGGGCCGGGGCGATCACGGCGGATCAGGAGCGCCTCGAGGCCGAGCGGGCGGCATCCGCGGGCGGGCGGGACGCGGCGCTGACCGAGATCGACAGCGAGGTGGCGGCACGCCGCGCCGAACGTGAAGCCATCGCGCCGACGCTGCCCGCCGACCTCGTGGCCCTGTACGAACGCCTGCGCGCCTCGTCCGCCGGGGTGGGTGCGGCCAAGCTCGTCAGGCGAAGCTGCGAAGGATGTCACCTGGAGCTGTCCGGTGCCGACCTGCGCGACCTCGCGGCGGCTCCCGCGGACGCTGTCGTGCGCTGCGAGGAATGCCGGCGCATCCTCGTCCGGACCGTGGAATCAGGTCTGTGAGCGAGATCAGGCCTGTGGACGAGATCGGGTCCGTGAGCGAGCGACCGGATAGGAGCCGACCATGAGTGACCGTCCGTCACGCTGCCTGGTCGTCGAGGCCGACGGCGGATCAAGGGGTAATCCGGGCCCGGCGGGGTACGGAGCGCTCGTCCGGGACGCCGACACCGGCGAGGTCCTGGCCGAACGGGCGGGCGCGATCGGCCGGGCCACCAACAACGTCGCCGAGTACCAGGGTCTGATCGCCGGACTGCGCGCGGCAGCCGACATCGACCCGGGCGCCGACGTCGACGTCCGGATGGACTCCAAGCTCGTCGTCGAGCAGATGAGCGGACGCTGGAAGATCAAGCATCCGGCCATGCGGCCGCTGGCGACGGAAGCCGCCGGCATCGCGCGGGAGTTCCCGCGGGTCCGCTACAGCTGGATCCCGCGGGAGCGCAACGGCCATGCCGACCGGCTGGCGAACGAGGCCATGGACGCCGCCGCGCAGGGCCGTACCTGGGAACCACCAGAACCCCAGTCACCGGAACCCGCGCCGCACACGGCACCGACCACCCACCGGCTGTCGGGCTGGATGGCTCCGCCCGCACCACCCACGACAACCGTGCTGCTACGTCACGGGCAGACACCGATGTCGGTGGAGAAGCGGTTCAGCGGCATGGTGGACGCCGCGCTGACCGACGTCGGCCAGGCGCAGGCGCTCGCCGTGGCGCAGCGGCTGCGGGACGTCTCCTTCGACGCGGTGTACTGCTCGCCGCTGAAGCGGGCCCGGCAGACCGCGGACGCCCTCGGCCGTGACTACCTGATCGACGACGACCTGCGCGAGACCGACTTCGGTACCTGGGAGAGCCTGACCTTCGCCGAGGTCCGCCAGCGTTTCCCGGACGAGCTGAACGCCTGGCTCGCCGACCCGTCGGTCGCCCCGTCCGGCGGGGAGAGCATCCTCGACACGATCCGGCGGGTCACCGCCGCCCGGAACCGCATCCTGGCCGCGCATCCGGGTGGACGGATCCTGATCGTCTCGCACGTGACCCCGATCAAGACCCTCACGCTGCTGGCACTGGACGCCTCGCCCGCGGTCCTCTACCGGCTTCACCTCGACCTGGTGTCGATCTCCACGATCGACTGGTACTCGGACGGGCCGGCGGTGCTCCGCAGCTTCAACGACGGCATCCACGCCGCCCACCTGGTCGAGTCGGGGCAGTAGCCGAGTCCTGCTCCTCGAGCCGGCCCTTGGGCCGGCAGCGGGCTACCGTCCCCGTCCCGTCGGGTCCCGATCCGGTCATGCGGGTTGCTGTCCATGCGGGCCCCGGCCGTCCGTTCGGATCCGCCGCGCTCAGGATCCGCCGCGCTCAGGATCTGCCGCGCTCAGGATCTGCCGCGCTCAGGGTCTGCCGCGCTCAGCGCTTGCCGCGGCGGTACTGGCGCAGCTCCTTGCGTACCTTGACCTGCGTGATCAGCCCGATCAGCAGTCCGATCACCAGGCCGGCCACCGCCGACGCGGCGAGCGCGCCCGCGAGCGACATGTTGTGGGTGGAACCGAACAGCCATATGTTCACCCGCTGGTCGTTCTGCACGACGAACACGATCACGGCGATCGCCAGCAGCAGGACGAGGACGGTGATCGCATAGGTGGAGTAGCCGACACCGCGACGCCGTTCGGCCGGCGCGGGCCCGGCAGGTGGGGTGGGTCCGGCGGGCGGCGCTGGCAGCGGACGGGTGTGATCAATCTTCTTGGTGGGTTCCCCGGGCGTTGTCACGGCCGATCCCGTCCCTCGTCTTCCAGGTGGTGTTGCGTTCCAGGTGATGTTGTGTCAGGTGTGCTGTGACAGCCGGTGCTGCGCTGTCCTGGCACGCAGTATCCCCGCCGCGGGTTACCGGGGCAGGCCGGGGTGGCCGCTGTGGCATATGCTGACGGTCACGGATGAGTCGGCCAGGCGGTCGCGTCGGTTCCGCTCACGCGGAGCTGCCGAGGAACGTCCGGGCTCCACAGGGCGGGGTGGTGGGTAACACCCACCCGGGGTGACCCGCGGGACAGTGCCACAGAAAACAGACCGCCGGTGTCCTCGGACGCCGGTAAGGGTGAAACGGTGCGGTAAGAGCGCACCAGCGCCCGGGGTGACCCGGGCGGCTAGGTAAACCCCACCCGGAGCAAGGTCAAAAGGTTCCGGAGCTCCAGGGTTCCGGGGCTGCGCAGGCGTTCGAGGGCTGCCCGCCCGAGCCTGCGGGTGGACCGCTGGAGGCTGTCGGCAACGGCAGCCCGAGATAGATGACCGCCAGCCGGGGATCGCTTCGCGCCCCCGGCCCACAGAACCCGGCGTACCGGCCGACTCATCCGCCCCACCTGCGCCGATACCCAGATCATGGCTCTGACGCGAAGATTCGGGACCGAATCTTCGCGCACCATGGTGCGCCTCGAAGACGGCGCCGCGATGCTGACCTGGGCTTTTAATCTTTCGTGGTCTTGCTGAGTCTTGCGAGTCCTCACTACTGTCGCGGCCCACAGACGGCCCAGGGCGAAGACCGATCATAATCTTGGAAGCTGTATTGCGCTCCGTGTAGCCGTTACAGACTGTCATGATCGGCCTTGTGGGTTCGATGATCGGCGATCCATCGTTCGACATCGGCAGGCAGCCAGAGCCGCGTGTTCGCGTACGAGAACGAAGCGTGCGGGAATCCCTTGAATGCGATCAGTTCTCGAACCTGCGCGGGGTCGATACCGAGGTGACGAGCGATGTCTTCGATAGACCAGAACGCTGATAGCAGTGCCTTGCTGGCCGACTGCTCCGGCCTGTGGTCGTCGATCCACGTTTCGACGTCGGATCTGCGCCACAGCAGGATACGGCCACGTCCTGTCCGACTGATCGGGGTGGGAAAGTCTGATCGCTCCGTCGACTGTCACTCACCGTGACAGAAATCTGATCTACCGAGGGACCTGCCGCGGCAGGAAACAGGAGACCCCCACCCGCGTACGTGCGCGCGGGCACGAGCGGTAGATCCACGGCAGGAACCACGGTAGATCACGATTGTTACAGCCTGCAACCGTGTCAGGTGCCGCTATCAGTAGAGTGCGGCCGGCGGGATCGGCGCGCACAAGTTGATCCGCGTGCCGTACGGGGAGATGCCAAGCTCACGGGCGACAAGCTCCGAGACCTTCCCCCCGTGGCGCCCGGTGGGTGCAACTTCCGCATCAGCTGATGCGGAAGTTCGGCGGAGGTCAGTCCTCGCCCCTGGCTCTCCTTGGCCTTCGCCTTCTCCAGCTCCTCCAGCGCCATCCCAAGCGACATCAGCTCGGAGATGGACATCTCCTTGCGAGATCTGCGCGCACAGGGCGGTCCTTCGCCGAGCGGCGTACATGACCGTAGCCCCGTCTCTCGCCGTTGAGAGACGGGGCTACGGGGTCTGGCGGGGCGCCTGGCTCAGATGTCGAACTCGCCTTCCTTGGCT
>NZ_CAAAFR010000148.1:29495-30022 GCF_900634745.1 Protofrankia symbiont of Coriaria ruscifolia | reverse complement strand
CGCAGGCCCTGATCGAGTTCTACGCCGGCCGGTATGACCACTGCCTCGCGCTGGCCGTGGAGGCTGTAACTGTTGCGCCGATGATGGTCTTTAGTCGCCGTTGGCGTGCCATGATGGTCATGTGAACCTCAAGGAGTGGGCCGAGTCGCAGGGCATCGCCTATGTGACGGCCCGCCGCTGGTTCAATGCCGGGAAGCTCCCCGTCCCGGCTCGCAAGGTCGGCGGGCTGATCATCGTCGGGGATATCGACCGGACCCCCGCCCCCGCAGAGACCGTGGTGTACGCCCGCGTCTCGTCCGCGGACCAGAAACCCGACCTTGATCGGCAGGTTGCCCGGGTCACCACGTGGGCCACCGGCGAGAGCCTGCCGGTCGACCGGGTGGTCACCGAGGTCGGCTCGGCGCTGAACGGCCACCGGCGGGAGTTCCTTGCCCTGCTCCGCGACCCGCAGGCCACCACGATCGTCGTCGAGCATCGCGACCGGTTCGCCCGCTTCGGCGCCGAGTACGTCGAAGCGGCCCTTGCCG